>JBNMNO010000144.1:0-5937 GCA_051275695.1 Mariniflexile sp. | reverse complement strand
CAGATGTTGCGCCTCCAATTGATATTAGTCAATTAAATTATAACGATTTTAACGCGTTTATAAGAATTTCAAATGAAGGCAAAGTCACTATATTTTCACCAAATCCAGAGATTGGTCAAGGTGTAAAAACGTCTATGCCCATGCTTATTGCTGAAGAATTGGATGTGCCTTGGGAGGATGTGTTTGTAGTTCAAGGAAAGTTAGATACAAAAAATTATCAACGGCAAGTTGCTGGTGGAAGTCAGTCTATTAGATTTGGTTGGGAACCTTTAAGACAAACAGGAGCAACCGCCAAACAAATGTTAGTGAATGCTGCAGCCGCAAGATGGGGCGTTGATGCTTCTGAATGCTCTGCTAAATTGGGTGTTATCACAAATGCAAATGGAGATAAATTAGGTTATGGCGATGTAGTTTTAGAGGCAGCAGCGCTAGAAGTTCCAGAGAATGTAACCTTAAAAGAACCAAAAGATTTTACCATTATTGGTAGAGGAAAGAGTAATGTTGATATTGATGAAATTATTACAGGAAAACCTTTATTCGGTCTAGATTATAAAGAAGAAGGCATGTTATACGTATCGGTTTTAAGACCACAGGCGTTCGGACAAATCTTAGAATCATATGAAGATATTGGATCTAGAAATGTTGTTGGAGTAACGGATGTTATTCAATTTGGAAATAAAGTCGCAGTTTTAGCAACTAATACTTGGGCAGCTATGAAGGGTAAAAATGCTTTGAAAGCTAAATGGAAACAAGATTCTCAAGCAGAAAGCACTGAATTTCATGATGAAAAATTACTTGGTATTTTAAATGGAAATAAATTTGATACACGTAGAAAGGATGGCAATGTTAAGAAAGCTTTCGCTGAAGCAGACAAAATTTTAGAACGTACCTACGAGTCCCCTTTTTTACCACATAATTGTATGGAGCCTATGAATTTCTTTGCAAATGTAACAGATGATAAAATTCATTTGGTAGGACCTATTCAAACACCTGCAGGCACAGCAGGAAGAGTCGCTAAAATGTTAGGGAGGAGTGAAGATGAAATTCTTTTAGAGATGACAAGAATGGGCGGTGGTTTTGGAAGACGTTTATATGGGGACTTTGTTTTAGAAGCCGCTGAAGTTTCTAATTTGTCAAGAAAGCCTGTGAAAGTTGTGTTCTCTCGTGAAGATGATATGTCTGCGGGAACTTATAGACCAGCCATTAAATATAGAATTGCAGCATCAATTAAAGATGGAAAGTTAACAGGTTATCATCTTAAAGAAGCTGCAATTAATAGTAATATGTACGGTTTAATCCCTAATTTCTTTCCTGCTGGAGCCATTGAAAATTATCAGGTGGATACAGCAAATTATCAAAGTAATATCACAACAGGTGCGTGGAGAGCTCCATATACTAATTTTTTGGCAAGTGCTGAACAAAGCTTTTTTGACGAATTAGCTGAAGTTATGGAAGTTGACCGTATTCAATTGCACATGGATTTATTGGAAAAAGTTAAGAATAATCCGGACCCAAAGATTGACTATAGCCCAGAACGATTACAAGGTGTTATTAAATTGGTAATAGAAAAATCTAATTGGGGGAAAACCGATGCTGATGTTTACCAAGGATTCTCTGTTTATTATTGTCATAATACACATGTTGCCGAGGTTGCTGATATTATGATGGAAAATGGTTTACCAATAGTTAAAAAAGTAACCTGTGTTGTTGACTGTGGAATTGTTGTAAATCCTCTCGGAGCGATGAATCAAGTAAAAGGGGGTGTTATTGATGGAATTGGTCATGCCATGTATGGCGATTTGACTTTTAATAACGGCATACCACAATCAAATAATTTTAATAATTATCAGTTAATACGTATGGGGCAAACTCCTAAAGTCGACGTCCATTTTGTAGAAAATGATATAGCACCTACTGGGTTAGGCGAACCAACCTTGCCACCAATTGGAGCAGCGGTTGCTAATGCTATTTATAAGGCTATTGGTAAAAGACTTACTAAACAGCCTTATATGAGTAATATGGCAATTAGCGAAAAGATTTTAGTGTAAAATTTAATATATTTAAGATAAAAAAGCCTTTATAACAAAGGCTTTTTTGTTAGTTTACTTTATATGACGCATGAGTTTAAAGAGATAGTAAGTAAAGCGATTTCTGCTAGGAATACTGGTATAAAATCTGTTTTAGCCTCGGTGGTTGCCTTAGATGGCTCATCCTATAGGAGGCCAGGAGTAAGAATGCTTATTTTGGAAGGTGGAGAGATGATTGGGGCTGTTAGTGGAGGCTGTGTTGAAAAAGAAATTTTACTTCAGTCTGAAACTGTATTTAAATCAGGGTATTCTAAAATGATGACATATGACGGCCGTTATCGTTTAGGGTGTGAAGGGGTTTTGTATATACTCATTGAACCATTTAATCCAATTGAGGCTTTTGAAACTACTTTTTTAGAATGTATAAATCAAAGAAAGTCATTTGAAATTCATTCAAAATATCAAAAAAAGGAAGGTGAATTATTTGGTTTAGGATCTTTGGTAAGTTTAAATTCACAATCCTTTTCTATTTCAGGATATAATGATATGCCTGAAAATGAAGTGCTTGAAGTGTTCTCTCAAACACTACCGCCATGTTTTAAATTAGTGATTATTGGCGCAGAGCATGATGCTGTTCAACTATGTAAATATGCAGCTTTAACTGGTTGGGAGGTAACTATTATTGCAGGCGCATCAGAGTCTAAATCTATTACTGATTTCTCAGGTGCTCATGCTTTTTATGCCACCACTGCCGAAGCTATGGATGTGTCATTAATTGATAATCAAACCGCAATAGTTTTGATGACACATAACTTTGCAAACGATTTAAGATATTTAGTGAGCCTAAAAGAGACCAATCCAAATTATATAGGGTTGTTAGGACCAACCAAACGTCGTGACGATATATTGTCTCAATTTATTGAGTATTGTCCTGAAATCTCCGACGAATTTTTAGAGTGCATTCACGGACCTGCAGGTTTAAACATAGGATCAGAGACACCTCAAGAAATAGCCATTTCTATAGTATCTGAAATATTATCTATTACAAGAAAGCAAGAACCGATGTCTTTGAGTAAAAAGATGGGTAAGATTCATAATAAAAGTTAATGTTATTTTGGAACATGAAACTTCAAATAGTGTCATAGTCATTTTAGCAGCCGGTGCTTCTAGTCGGATGGAAACCCCTAAACAGTTATTGCGTTGGGGAGAAGATACCTTAATAACTCATACGATTAAAACAGCTTTAAAAGTTAAGGATTCTGAAGTCATAGTTGTACTAGGTGCTCATTATGAACTTATAGAAAAAGAGATAAAACAGTATCCTATTACTATTTTAAAAAATAAAGATTGGCAATTAGGACTTGGTAAATCCATTGCCTGCTCAGCTGATTATATTTTAAATTCCAACCCTAAGGTTGATAGTATGCTTGTAACTTTAGCAGATCAACCTTTAATTGATGCTAAGTTTCTTGACAGATTGATTAATACATTTCAAAAAAACAAAGCATGCATAGTTGCAACTTTATATGAAAAGGGTGCGAATGGTGTGCCTGCTATTTTTGATAAAAAATATTTTGAAGAATTGTTAATTCTGAATGATGATAAGGGAGCAAAACACCTTTTAAAAAAATATAAATCATCAGTTAAAACTTTAATTCCTGAATTAGAAAACGTAGATTTAGACATAAAAGCAGATTACGACATGCTTTATAAGAAAAAGTTTAGCATTTAAATGAGTTCATCTCCACAAGATAAAGCCAAAATACCTGAAAGTTTTTCGAATTTAAAAACTAAGACACCACCAAAAAATAGTGTGGGGTTTACGTCTATTAAAACAGCTTTGCAGCATGTTGTAAAATACATGAATCCTGCAGATGCTATTAAAATTTCTAAAAACCTCAACCAAAAAGGTGGATTTGATTGTCCGGGTTGTGCATGGCCAGATCCGGACGATGAACGCTCAGCTTTAGGTGAATACTGTGAAAATGGCATCAAGGCCATGGCTGAAGAAGCTCAAAACAAAACGATTGGCACTGATTTTTTTGCGAAACATACCGTGGACGAATTAGCAAATATGTCAGACTTTGAGATTGGTAAATCTGGCCGTTTATCAGAGCCTATGTATTTAGCGGAAGGTGCATCAAATTATAAACCCATTTCTTGGGACGAGGCATTTGCAAAAGTAGGAACTCATTTAAATGCGCTAAATAATCCTGATGAAGCAGTGTTTTATACATCAGGGAGAACAACGAACGAAGCTGCCTTTTTGTACCAATTGTTTGTCCGTGAGTTTGGTACAGCAAATTTACCCGATTGTTCTAATATGTGCCATGAAGCAAGCGGTAGTGCATTATCTGAAACTCTTGGAATAGGAAAAGGCTCAGTTACTTTAGATGATTTATATAAAGCAGAAGTGGTGATGGTTATCGGACAGAACCCAGCAACCAATCACCCCAGAATGTTAACAGCTTTAGAAAAATGCAAAAACAATGGCGGCAAAATTATTGCTATTAATCCCTTACCAGAAGCCGGTTTAATAAAATTTACAAATCCACAAAACCCTTTAAAATTATTGACAGGTGGCACTAAATTAGCCGATGTCTTTGTACCCATTACCATAAATGGTGATGTTGCTTTTATAAAAGCCTTACTCATTAAATTACATGAAAGGGAAGAACTCGAAGAAGGTGTATTTGATAAAGATTTTATAAATGAATTTACATATGGTTACGAAGCCTTTATTTTAGATTTAAAGCACTACAATTTTGAAGACTGTTTGCAATTGTCTGGTGTTTCAAAAACAATTTTTGATGAGGTTTTCGATTTAATTCTCAATAATAATAAAATTATTATTTGTTGGGCCATGGGATTAACGCAGCATCAAAATGCGGTGGATAATATTCGCGAATTGGTAAATCTATTATTATTAAAGGGAAGCATAGGAAAAGAAGGAGCGGGCACTTGTCCGGTTCGTGGGCATTCCAACGTGCAAGGAGATAGAACGGTAGGTATTTGGGAATCGGCACCACAAGCCTTTTTAGATAAAATTGAGGCTAAATACGGGTTTAAACCAACCACAAAACATGGTTATTCTGTAATTGATGCCATTAAAGCAATGTACGAGAAAAAGGCTAAAGTGTTTTTTGGAATGGGAGGTAATTTTATTTCGGCCGTACCAGATACACAATATGCAGCTCAAGCATTAGCAAATTGTAATTTAACAGTTCATGTGAGTACTAAATTGAATCGGTCGCATTTGGTAACAGGAAAAGAAGCGCTAATTTTACCATGTTTGGGACGATCTGAAAAAGATTATCAAAAATCAGGGGTACAAGTTCAAAGCGTTGAAAATTCTATGGGAATTGTGTCTTCAACCCAGGGGGTTTTAGAACCTTGTTCCGATACGTTATTAAGTGAAGTGGCAGTGGTTTGTGGTATTGCAAATGCTACTTTAAAAGACAGATCTAAAATTAATTGGCTGGAGTATAGAGATGATTATAATTTAGTTCGTGAAGACATTCAGGAGGTTGTTGAAGGATTCACCGATTACAATACCAAACTAAAACAACCTTCAGGATTTTATTTACCTAATGGTGTCCGTGTTCGAAAATTTGAAACAAAAACAGGAAAAGCTAATTTTTCAATCAACAAACTCCCAAACTGGAAGCTTAAAAATGATGAATTAATCATGATGACGATTCGTAGTCACGACCAATTTAACACGACTATTTATGGTTTAAATGATAGATATAGAGGTGTTTATAATGAACGACGCATCATTTTCATGAATCGTATGGATATGAAACATAGAGGTTTAGAAGAACAGCAAGTAGTCCATTTAAAGTCGGAGTTTAATGGCGTAATTCGAAGAGCGAATAGTTTCAAGGTTGTTGGTTACGATATTCCTAAA
>JBNMNO010000143.1:0-5944 GCA_051275695.1 Mariniflexile sp. | reverse complement strand
GAAGGGTATCGCTTTTCAAAGGGTTGGGCCGCAGACCAAAGAGAATATTTTACTTTAATACTCTCTAAACCTGTTACAAATTTTGTGCTTTATAATAGAAATGATAAGGTAGAAGGTAGCGAGGCTAAAGGAAATTATATCAAAGGTTTTCTGGAATTTGAAACTACTGAAAATGAAATTGTATATGTAAAAATGGGGGTTTCACCAGTAAGTTCTAAAAATGCATTGGCTAATATTAAAGCTGAAATTCCACATTGGAATTTTGATAAAATTGTTAAAGATTCGGATGATAAATGGAACAAAGAACTATCTAAAATTATTATTGAAACATCAGATTTGAGTAAAAAACGCGTGTTTTATACAGCCATGTATCACACCATGATTGCTCCTAACTTATTTAGTGATGCTAATGGTCAATACAGAGGTACCGATAAAAAAGTGTATGAAAATCAGGGTTTTACTAATTATACTTTATTTTCTCTTTGGGACACATACAGAGCAGCACATCCATTATATACACTTTCACAACCAGAACGCATTGGTGATATGGTTAATTCTATGTTGGCAATTTTTGACCAACAAGGAAAGTTGCCTGTTTGGCATTTACGCGGTAATGAAACCAATACCATGCCAGGTTATAGTGCGATACCAGTAATTGTTGATGCTTGTTTAAAAGGGTTTAAGGGTATTGATTTAGAGCGTGCATTTAATGCGGTTAAAGTATCAGCAACTGGTGATTTTGAACCTGGTATAAAAGATCTCATGAAATTTGGTTATATCCCGGCAGATCACGGACCAGAATCTGTGGCAAGCGCTATGGAATATGCTATTTCAGATTGGGCAATCTCTAAATTGGCTGAAAAATTAGGCAAAACGGAAGAGGCTAAATATTTTGCTAAACGTGCTAAAGGCTATACGCAATACTTTGATGAAGAAACCCGCTTTATGCGTGGGAAACTTGCCGATGGTTCTTGGAGAACACCTTTCAATCCTGTTTCAGCACAACATCGTGTTAATGATTATTGCGAAGGTAATGCATGGCAATATTTATGGTTGGTACCACAAGATCCAGAAGGCTTGATCGCGCTTCTTGGTGGAGACGAACCTTATATAGCCAAATTAGATGAACTTTTTAGTCGCTCTTCTGAATTGGATGAAGGCGCTTCCATAGATATTACTGGTTTAATCGGGCAATACGCGCACGGTAATGAGCCAAGTCATCATACTACTTATATGTATGCTTATGCAGGAGCACAATACAAAACTGCCGATAAAGTAGATTATATACTTAATGAATTATATACCGATAAGCCAGATGGTTTAAGTGGTAATGAAGATTGCGGACAAATGTCTGCATGGTATGTGCTGTCTTCCATAGGGTTCTATTCTGTGAATCCTTCCAATGGGATGTATGTATTTGGAAGACCGCTTTTTGATACGGTTACTATGTCCTTACCAAAAAACAAAACCTTTACCGTAGAAACAGAAAACAACAATAAAGAAAATATTTACATTCAATCTGTTTCCTTAAATGGAAAAGTATATACAAAATCATTTATCACTCATAAAGAAATTTTAAAAGGAGGTACTCTTAAATTTAAAATGGGAGCTGAACCAAATTTTGAATTTGGTAAAAAGGATGAAGACCGACCAAAGTCCATTGTTTATTAAAATAAATGGAAGATTTAAAAACAATATATAGAAGCATATGAAATCAGGAGAAATAGTATTTCTGCTATTCGTAGTATTAAACATAAAAATGTCAGGTCAAAGTAATCATTCGACGGAGATTTCATATGTAGATTATGTAAACCCTTTAGTTGGATCCGATTCAGCGTTTGGTCTTTCCAATGGAAATACCTACCCAGCAATTGCAACACCTTGGGGAATGAATTTTTGGACGCCACAAACAGGCGAGATGGGAAATGGTTGGGGCTATACATACGATGCTAATAAAATACGTGGTTTTAAACAAACCCATCAACCAAGTCCATGGATTAATGATTATGCCGCTTTTTCATTATTTCCTGAAACCGGAAAACTTAAAATCAATGAAGATGCAAGGGCTTCTTGGTATTCACATAAAACAGAAATAAGTAAGCCACATTATTATAAAGTATATTTAGCTGATTATGATGTAACCACGGAAATTACACCCACCGAAAGAGGAGCCCAGTTTCGATTCACTTATCCAAAATCTGAAAGTTCACATATTTTAATAGATGGATTTTTTAAAGGATCTATGGTTAAGGTTTTTCCTAAAGAACGTAAAGTGGAAGGATATTGCCGTAATAACTCTGGCGGTGTGCCGGATAATTTTCATAATTATTTTGTAATCTATTTTGATAAAGATTTTGAAGAAGTTGTTACTTGGAAAAGTAAAGCAGATGAAAAGCTTTCTAAAAACAAGTTAACGAATTCGCTTACTGCAGAAGGGTATCATGTTGGGGCTGCATTAACATTTAAAACTAAAGATGGAGAGCAGGTTACGGTTAAAGTAGCTTCATCTTTTATAAGTCTTGATCAAGCTAAATTAAATTTAAGTAGGGAAATAGGAAACGATAGTTTTGAGCAAACGAAAAGTAAAGCGGCCAATGTGTGGAATAAAGAATTAGGGCGTATTGAAGTAGATGGAGGTACCACCGAGCAGTACAAAACCTTTTACACAGCATTATATCGCGTTCTGTTGTTCCCACGGAAATTTTATGAAGTAAATGATGACAACGAGATTGTTCATTACAGTCCGTATAATGGAAAAGTTTTACCAGGGTATATGTTTACCGATAATGGTTTTTGGGACACTTTTAGAGCCGTTTTCCCATTTTTCACTATTATGTATCCCGATTATTTAAGTAATGTTATGAAAGGTTTGGTAAATGCTTATAATGAAAGTGGATGGTTGCCAGAATGGGCGAGCCCCGGTCATAGAGATTGCATGATAGGATCCAATTCAGCAGTAAACATTGCAGATGCCTATTTGAGAGGGATTAGAGGCTATGATATTGAAACCTTATATCAAGCAATTCTTAAAAATTCAAAAGGAAAAGGACCTTTAAGTTCTGTTGGTCGTTTTGGTGCTGAATATTACAATAAATTGGGATATGTTCCTTATGATGTTGGTGTTAACGAAAGTGCAGCACGTACTTTGGAATATGCGTTTGCAGATTGGTCTATTGCTGAACTTGCAAAAGCTTTAGAGAAACCACAGAAAGAAATTGATCTTTTCAGATCGCGAAGTCAAAACTATAAAAACCTATTTGATCCCGAAATCGGATTTATGAGAGGAAAAAATAAAGATGGATCGTGGGCCAAAACCTTTACACCAGACAAATGGGGCGATGCGTTTACCGAAGGTTCCTCATGGCACTGGACTTGGAGTGTATTTCACGATCCTATGGGATTAGCTGAAGCCTTTGGAGGGGTTGACAAAATGGAGAAACGTTTAGATGAGGTTTTTACTACTGCCCCAACTTTCAATGATACTTATTATGGTCAGCAAATTCATGAAATCACCGAAATGTTGGTGGGTGATATGGGGCAATATGCACATGGTAACCAACCTATTCAGCATGCCATTTATTTATACAATTGGCTAGATAAGCCTTGGAAAACCCAGAAGCATATACGCGAAGTGATGGATAAACTTTATACTTCAGCCCCCGATGGTTTGTGTGGTGATGAAGATAACGGTCAAACTTCTGCATGGTATGTGTTTTCTGCTATGGGGTTCTATCCCGTAGCACCTGGAACAGGACAATATGCTATTGGAAGTCCTTTATTTAAAAACATAAAACTTCATCTTCAAAACGGAGAAATTTTTGAAGTGAAAGCTCCAAATAATTCTAAAGAGAATATTTATATTGATACTATTACTAAAAACAAATTGTTATATAAAAATACATATATAACTTTTGAAGATATAATGAAAGGAGATGTCTATAAAATGGATATGAAACCAACCCCTAATAAAACGAAGGAAACGGATGCAAATTCAAAACCGTATTCTATGAGTCTGGAAAAATAGCAGATTATTGATTTAAAAAAAAACTAGCCTTATATAATTTATTAAAATTTTAAACATGAAAAATAATATAGATGTTGGAGTAGATGTTAATGATGTTACAGAAGATCAAAATAAAGTACCAGTTGTTTCAAAAGAAGTATTACTACCATTTATTTTAGTTACCTCTTTATTTGCTTTGTGGGGGTTTGCCAACGCGGTTACGGATCCTATGGTAAATGCTTTTAAAAAGGTCTTGGAGTTATCAAATACACAGGCATCTTGGGTTCAAATGGCATTTTATGGAGGTTATTTTTGTATGGCATTACCAGCAGCTATGTTTATGCGTAAATATTCATATAAAGTGGGTGTTTTAATTGGCTTGGGATTGTATGCTGGGGGGGCTTTGTTGTTTTATCCGGCTGCTGTTACAGAAAAGTTTTGGTTTTTCTGTTTGGGGCTTTATGTTTTAACTTTTGGATTAGCCTTTTTAGAAACAGCTGCTAACCCATATGTACTGGCAATGGGTGCTAGAAAAACGGCCACACAACGTTTGAATTTGGCACAATCTGTAAATCCAGTAGGGTTAATTGCAGGGTTGTTAGTAGCTAGGTATTTTGTATATGAAAAATTACAATCAGACGATATTACAGATTTTGCAGCCTTAGATGAAACTAAAAGAGCTTTAATAAGAGTGACAGATTTAGCAGTTATTCGCGATCCTTATGTGATTTTAGGATTGGTTATAACCGTAGTTTTTGTATTGTTTATGGTGAGTAAAATGCCTCAATCAAAGGCAGAAGGTAGTATGACTAGTCTTAATGATACTTTTGGTGAATTGATAAAAAACAAGAAATATGTTTTAGGTGTTATTTCGCAAATCTTATATGTCGGGGCTCAAATTATGACATGGACCTATATTTACCAATATGCCGAAGCCATTGATTTGTCCAATATCGGTTTAGTGGGTTATGTGAAGGTTGATGTATTTTCATATCAATTATTAGCGTTTATCTTATTTACTCTTGGGCGTTTTATTGGGACTGCTATGCTGCGTTATATGAGTCCTGGAAAATTGTTAATGTCTTTCGCTCTATTAGCAGCTGTTTTTGTAGGAGGAACCATGTTTATTGAGGGTATGATTGGTCTTTATTGCTTGGTAGGTATTTCTTTTTGTATGTCATTAATGTTTCCAACCATTTACGGTATTGCATTAAACGATTTAACCGAAGAGCAATCAAAAGTAGGATCAGCTGGTTTAGTTATGGCAATAGTTGGTGGTGCTTTGTTGCCTGTTTTGCAGGGGGTTATTATTGATGCAGGAGGAAATGGAGTAGCAGATACTAAAATAATGGGTGTTTCAGAAATCAACTTTTCTTTTATATTGCCTTTTTGTTGTTTTTTAATGATAGCAAGCTATGGCTACGTAGCCTATAAAAAATATAGCAACTAGTAAAACTTGAAAGCTCATGTTAAAAAACACACTTTTAGGTCTTATTTCAACATTTTTTTATTTTTCGAATTTTGCATTTCAAGCAAAAAATGAGAGTGATCATCTTAAATTAAGTCCACTTTTTAAAGATCACATGGTGCTCCAACAACAAAGGAGTGTTCCTTTTTGGGGTATAAATACACCAAATGAAAAAGTAACAGTTTCAACTAGTTGGGGGAAATCAGAAACTATAACTACAGATTCAGATGGAAACTGGAAATCAAATATACTTACACCAAAAGCAGGTGGTCCATATACCATAAATGTACAAGCTAGTAGCTCAAATATTTTAATTAGTGATGTTTTAATTGGAGAAGTATGGCTTGCATCAGGACAGTCTAATATGGAAATGCCACTTAAAGGATGGTCACCAAATGATATTGTAAATAATTCAGAAGAAGAAATTTTTAATGCTGATTATCCTAATATCAGAATGTTTACTGTGGAACGTC
>JBNMNO010000142.1:0-6044 GCA_051275695.1 Mariniflexile sp. | reverse complement strand
TATTATTAGACTTAAAAATAATTATTCAAACAACCCTTAATATGTTTAAGGGAGAAGAAAAAGCATATTAAAACCTCTTTTTGAAACCACTAGTCTCCATAATAACACCCATTTATAATTCTGAAGCTTTTATTTCAGATACGATTTTTAGTGTTATAAATCAAACTTATAATAATTGGGAATTATTATTAATAGACGATGGCTCTAATGATAAAACTTTAGAAAGTCTTAGCCTAGTTATTACCAGAAACTCCAAAATAAAGCTTTTTAAGAACGAAACAAACCAAGGGGCTGCTATGACAAGAAACAAGGGCATTGAAGCCGCTAAAGGCGAGTATATTGCTTTTTTAGACGCCGACGATTTATGGAAGCCCGAAAAACTAGAAAAGCAAATAGCGTTTATGTTAACCGAAAATTGTGATGTTTGTTTTAGTAGTTATGAGCACATTGACGAAGCAGGAAATTCACTTAATAGATTGGTAAAAGCTTTACCAGAACTTACATATCAAAAATATTTAAAAAGTAATTACATTGGTAATTTAACGGGGATTTATAACGCTAAAGTATTAGGGAAAATAACAGCTCCAAATCTTCGAAAACGTCAAGATTGGTTATTGTGGTTATCTGCTATTAAAAAATCTGGTAAACCCGCAAAAGGCATTCAAGAATCGTTAGCGTATTATCGGGTTCGAGAGCATTCGATGTCTGCAAGCAAAATGAATCTTTTAAAGCACAACTATTGGGTTTATAAAAAAGGCTTGGGGTTTTCAACTCTAAAATCGGTTCGCTATATGCTTATATTTTTAAGAGAGCACTTCTTTGTAAAGTCGAAATTAATTGTTTCTACAAATAAGATTTAAACTGTTTTAACTTTCCTCTATTAGAGCGATCTAACTTGGGTTTTCTAGCAAAAATAACGATTAAATGAGGCTCTAGATATTTGGTTATAGCATTTTTAATAGTTGCTAATTTTTCGTCGGTAAGTTCATTGCTACTTACATAACTTATTTTAAAAGTATCTAGTTTTAGCTGTTCAATAATAAACTCTTTTACGTTTCCTCCGTCTTCAATAACGGTTTTGGTAACGTAGTAAAAGGTTAAACCCGCCGCTTTTTTTCCGCTGGGGAGTTTTACGATATCGTTAGTTCTGCCAATTAAAGTTTCAAGAATTGGT
Source organism: Mariniflexile sp. (assembly GCA_051275695.1). Classification (GTDB taxonomy): domain Bacteria; phylum Bacteroidota; class Bacteroidia; order Flavobacteriales; family Flavobacteriaceae; genus Mariniflexile. The sequence goes on along the minus strand of JBNMNO010000142.1, from coordinate 4,870 downwards.
TTGCTAGCAGTGCTTTCTTTTGAAAGCTTTCCAATATCACCCAAATCGTATCGAATAAATGGATGTGCTTTGTTGTAAAGCGCTGTTATAACAACGCGCCCTTCTTCGCCGTAAGGCAAAACACGGTTGTTTTCGTCTAGAATTTCAACATACAAATCTTCAGTATTTACTATCCATTCATTTTTTTTGTTTTGAAATGCAATTAAACCCAATTCGGCAGCGCCGTATTCCTTAATAACGGGAATGCCTAAATGGGTTTCTAAAAGGATTCTATCTGTTTCAAAAAGCATTTCAGAAGTTACAATGCAAGCTTTTAACGAAGGGCAAATTGTTTTTAATACACTGTTTTTTTGCTGTAAATATTTAGCAAATTGAACAATGGAACTTGTATATCCGTTTATGTAATCAAACTGGGTTGTTTTAAATTTTATAACATTTTTTTCAAGTTGCGAATCACTTAAGTCAAACACCGAAAACCGATAGCGTTTACTAAGAATATCTTTAAAGCGTTCTTTGTAATACCCTATTTTATTTAAAGGGATGCCATAAAAACGAGCTTGTTTTGAGGTGTTAAAATCTAAATTAAACCAACGGTATCGATTAATAAACCCTGCCCAAGTAAGGGCATGACAAAATTTGTCTTTCGCAAAAATAAAGGGGTCGCCAGAAGACCCGGACGTTTTGTTTACATATATATTTTTAGTTGTAGAACCATCTGAAAGGCGCTCAATTAATGGTTGTTGTAAATGGCGCTTCGTCATTACAGGAATGCTATCCCAATTTTGTGGACTGGCTCCCGAGGCGAAATTTTTGTAAAAAGGGTTGTGGTTTAAGTGATACTCAACTATTTCTTGTTTTTTAGCCTCAATATAAGTGCTTAATTCAGTGTCTTTTTTCTTCTGAATTGTTTCCAATACAGTTTGAGCCTTTTTTATAGGGAAGCCGTTAATTTTTAGAGAAATAGTGAACAAATTCAAGGTAAAACATAATTTTTGTAAAGTAAATAAAAAATATTCGTGAATTCGAGGCATTAATTTTATTTTTGCACTTCAACAAAAAACAATACCATGAACATCTTAATTCTAGGGTCTGGCGGAAGAGAACATACTTTCGCTTGGAAAATTGCTCAAAGTCCGTTATGCAAAAAAATATTTGTGGCTCCAGGAAACTCAGGCACTGCTGCTATTGCAACCAATGTTAATGTGGGTGCAAACGATTTTGATGCTATTAAAGAATTAGTTTTAAACGAGCGTATTGATATGGTTGTGGTGGGTCCGGAAGACCCATTGGTAAGTGGAATACACGACTATTTTTTAAATGACGATGCCATCAAACATATTGCAGTTATTGGTCCACAAAAAGCGGCAGCAAAATTAGAAGGCAGTAAAGAATTTGCTAAAGAGTTTTTATATCGCCATAATATTCCAACCGCTGCTTACGAGAGTTTTACAAAAGAAACTGTTGAAAAAGGCTATGTATTTTTAGAAACCTTAAAGGCACCCTATGTTTTAAAAGCAGATGGATTAGCAGCAGGAAAAGGCGTGGTAATTTTAAATAATTTAGAGGAGGCTAAAGCGGAGTTGAAAAGTATGTTGGTGGATGCCAAGTTTGGACAAGCAAGTACCAAAGTGGTTATTGAAGAGTTTTTAGATGGCATCGAATTAAGTTGTTTTGTGTTGACCGATGGCAAAAATTATAAAATATTGCCAACCGCCAAAGATTATAAACGTATTGGTGAAGGGGATACCGGATTAAATACAGGAGGCATGGGAGCGGTTTCTCCAGTGCCTTTTGCAACGGACGCGTTTCTTAATAAAATAGAAGAGCGCATAGTAAAACCAACAATTAACGGCTTTAAAAAAGACAAGTTGCCATATGTCGGGTTCGTGTTTATTGGGATTATAAAAGTTGGAAACGACCCCAAAGTGATAGAGTATAATGTACGAATGGGCGACCCAGAAACCGAAGTGGTGTTACCAAGATTGAAAAACGATTTTGTTGAAATTCTTCAGGCCATGGCTAACGGGACACTTGATAAAATCAACATTGAAATTGATGAGCGGGCTGCTACAACCATTATGTTAGTATCAGGGGGTTATCCTGAAGCTTATGAAAAGGGAAAAGAAATCACGGGGATTGATACTATAGAGGGTTCTATGGCATTTCATGCAGGAGCGCAATTGCAAAATGGTAAAGTGGTGACTTCTGGCGGCCGTGTTATGGCCATAACTTCGTATGGGAATACCTATCAAGAAGCCATAAAAAAATCGTATCAAAATATAGAAAAACTACATTTTGAGAAGATGAATTATCGTAAAGATATTGGATTCGATTTATAAATAGGAGTGTGCCGAAATGCTCTTATTTTCTTCATTATTATCACTAGATGTTTTTAATTGTTTCATCCAATAAACAAAAGCAACAAAACCAATAATAATGAAAAGCCAAGAAATGGCATTAGATGCAAACCAGTTTTTTAGTTCTAAAGCTCTTAAAGCATCAAAAGGTGCAAAAACCACATTAACAAATAAGTCTTGTATAGCGTAAAAGAAATCTTTCATGTTAAATCAATTATTTTTAAATTGTCACTAGTAACTTGTTGTGATAAATAAATATTTTTATCAAATTAGTTCATAGTTAGTATATTTACCAAGCAAAAATACAAAAAGAGTTAATGATAACAAGCCTTTTTACTAAATCTAAACCAATAAATTTTATCATTGTTTTTTTTATCACGGTTTTGGCTTTTTTAACCGCTAGAGCAGAGACTGAAATTAGTTTAATAACTACAGGCTATATATTTAAACAGGTTGTTATATTTCTTATTTGTATTGGTACCGTTTTAGTCTATAATTTTATTATTACTAAAAACAGTTTTACCAAAAATGGCTACTACGAAATTTTAATATTTAGTTTGTTTTTCTTAACATTCGTGCAAACTACAAACAATACAAATATTCTTCTATCAAACTTTTTTGTGTTACTTGGTGTTAGGAGAATTATAAGTTTACGTTCTCAAAGAAGTGTCAAAAAGAAACTGTTTGACGCTGCTTTATGGATAGGTGTTGCCTCTTTATTTTATTTTTGGGCGATTCTTTTTTTTGTTGTAATAATTCTTAGTTTAATTTTATATACTGATAATAATTTAAGGCATTGGATACTTCCGTTTTTGGGAACAGGAGCTGTTTTTGTAATAGCCATGAGTATTTCAATTGTTGCTTATGATGATTTTTTTGAACTATTTAATGCTTCGCGTGGGGTTAGTTACGATTTTACTGTATACAATTCCACCCATTATTTAGTGGCTATCACCATGATATTGTCCTTCGGAATTTGGTCTTCAATATTTTATTTACAAAACATAAAGCATAAGAAAAAAGACTCAAGAGCCTCCTTTAAAATCATTATTATTGCCGCCATCATTGCTTTTTTAATTGTAATACAGGCACCAAGAAAAAGCGGAAGTGAATTCTTATTTTTGTTTGCTCCCTTGTCTATAATTATTACAAATTATATTGAAATCATTAAGGACAATTGGTTTAGGGAAGTATTTGTTTCAATACTTATATGTATTCCTTTTTTGTTACTAGTGTTGTAGTTTTTCTCCAAAAGATAAATCGCCAGCATCTCCCAAACCAGGAACAATATAGCCTTTATCATTTAGCTTTTCGTCAATCGTGGCAATCCATAAATGCGTATTAGTATCAAAATGAGTTGACACATAATTAATACCTTCTTGTGCCCCAATAACACTAACTAAATGTATTTCTTTCGGTTTCCCAAAGGATTTTAATGCTTCAAAAGTAGCCACCATCGATTGGCCTGTTGCCAGCATCGGATCTGCCAAAATAAGGGTTTTGTTTTCTAAGTCTGAGCATGCTAAATATTCAACAATAATTTCAAAGCCTTCAGGGCTGTGTTTGTGGTGTCTATATGCTGAAATAAAAGCATTTTCGGCAGTATCAAAATAATTAAGCAACCCATTATGCAATGGAATTCCTGCTCTTAATATGGAACACAAAACAATATCATTATTTATTAAATTAAGATCGTGAGTCCCTAAAGGAGTTTCAATCGTTGCCGTTTTATAATTTAAGACCTTGCTCATTTCGTAACCCAAAACCTCACCAATACGTTCAATATTTCTACGAAAACGCATCCTGTCTTTTTGGACAGAAACATCTCGTATTTCTGAAATAAAAGTATTTAACACTGAGTTTTGTTGAGATAAATTGTGAATATGCATGACTTGTTAAGGGTTTTTCAATAGTAAAGTTAACGAAATAGAAGTATATTTACACTTTAAAATAAATACATCATGTTTACATCGAAAGCAAACGCCATTTTTCAGGAGGTTATTAAACAATACCACATTATTAATACAGTTGGTCAACCCTTCAAAAACAAGTATAACGAAAGTGATTTACTAGAGCATTTGTTATACAGAAAATCCTGGATTGACACCGTACAGTGGCATTATGAAGATATTATTCGCGACCCACAAATAGATCCAGTGGCAGCTCTAACTTTAAAACGTCAAATTGATGCTTCAAACCAAGACAGAACAGATATGGTTGAGTATATTGATAGTTATTTTTTAGATCAATATGGGCATGTTACTCCAAAAGCAAACGCGACTATTAACACGGAGAGTCCTGCTTGGGGTGTAGATAGATTGTCAATTTTAGCTTTGAAAATCTATCACATGACCGAAGAAGCGACGCGTAGTGATGCCTCCGATGCGCATCGGGGAGCTTGTCAAAAAAAGTTAGATATTTTATTAGACCAACGTGTAGATCTATCAACGGCTATTGATACGTTGTTAAGTGACATTGAAAAAGGCGATAAGTACATGAAAGTGTATAAGCAA
>JBNMNO010000141.1:0-6068 GCA_051275695.1 Mariniflexile sp. | reverse complement strand
GTTGTAACTTTAAAGCTCAATGGCACTTCATCTGTTCCGTCGAATGGTAACGCACGTCCTTGAATGGCATAATCTGCATTATCAAGTACCGAGTTTAAGGCGATGGTACCATCGTTGAAATATTTCGCGTCAAACGCATCTAAACTTTGGGTAGCACCCGTAACATAGTTTATTGCCATTTGCGCAAAGTCATCACCAGTTGCGTTTACGACATTCAACCAAATTCTGTTATTCTCAACTACTTGTTTCATTTTAAAGAATTGGCCGGCATTATTAGCAACTCTTTGTCCGTTATTAAACGTCAAATTTGTCGATGCACTACTCGCTTCCACGAAGAACCCTTGTCCTGTTTGGATGATTCCTAGAGGATCAACCGATTTGCTATTGTTATTGGTAACAAATGTTTCATTGTTCCAGGTACAATAAGCACCTCCGTTAACACCATTTCTTTTTCTCCAGAAATACAAAGTTCCAGTGATATTGGCACTATTGTCTGAAACAAGTTGTGTCATACTGATAGGCGATGGATACGGATTTCCAACTAAATTGAATCGCATTCCAGCACCTTCATTTGCTAAAGTAACGGGTATAGTACCATTGTTTGGCACTCCTGTAAATACACCTGGGTAAGCTGTAGGATTACTTGGACTAGCCGTATTTGGCATACGAATCAAATAGCCACTCCCCACCGCAAAATCTGTTGTTGCAGGGCTTGGCACTGCAACATATAAATTGACAGTCGTGTTATAGTTGTAAAAACGGTCAATCACTGTCTCTGGCGAGAAAGCCAATAAATTCTGGTTTGCCACTGGTGAGGACCATAAGGTATAATCCAGTAGTTTCAATGTTGAACTATTGCGTTTTACCGTTACGGAACCCGTATTCGCATTCACAGTAGTTGCTGTTCCTTGAATCAAATTAGCGTTATTTTCAAACACGACGGCAGTTGCACCGGCATTGTTGATTAGCTCATTTACAACAGTCAAGTTACCTGAACTCACGGTTAGTGATGTTGATGCATTTAAAGTTAACGATTTTACACTTACATTAGATGCAATTGTTGGTTGAAAAGTTCCTGTTTCTATAACGACATCTTTTGTTGCATCAGGCACCCCATTAATCCAGTTTGCTGTATTTGTCCAATCTGTGCTTGTTCCTCCTGTCCAAGTTGTAAATAATAATCCATAATCCCAAGCCCCAACATCCTTACCGTCAGATCCAAAATCTATTGGACTGTCAATACCAGCAGCTACACTGCTATAAATCACTTTTCCAAGCGTAGGATCAAAACGTAAATTTGAAGCTGTTAAATCCGCAGCCACTTCGTTTGGGTCAGCAGTATTGTTTACATATGATATAAAATTTGATCTGGTATCTACATTGCTACTTATCCATTCCCCTATAGAGTATGTAAATGACTGTACTCCACCATCAGCGGAACCAAAGTCACTAGAAGCTCCTTCGCCACCAGTAATTTTGTTATTGTAAAATAAACTATTGGTTACAGAAACATTTGTATTCGTAGATCTTATTGCACCATAATCAACATTGTCTTTAGTAGTTTTGTTTTCAAAAAAAGTACAGTTTGTTATTGTTACCTGACCTGGAAAAGTAGTAACAACACCTTCTGACAATATTGCTCCACCACCGTCAACCCCAAGAGTCCCTTGAGCTAAATTATTATAAAAAGTACAACCTGTTATATTAACTGTTGGGCTTGAAGCAGCATTTACATAGACTGCGCCACCACTTCTTCCTGAAATATTGTTTTTAAAAGTACAATTAGTAAAATTAAGAGTTCCTATTTCTGTGTAAATTGCTCCTCCTTGTACTGCTCCTGTTGTAGAATTATTGTCAAAAACACAATTTATGAATGAAACGCTAGCTGATGAAGTTGCTGCAGCAACCAATGAAAATACCGCTCCATTTGAAGTTTTATTTTTACTATCTTTAAATGTAATATCAGTAAAAGAAATTGTTACACTAGCATTTACCAAATAAAGCTTAGCAGAGATACCATCAACCCCACTAATGACTGCATTATCCTGGCCTTGAAATGTTAATGATTTATCAAGAGTAACCTGACTCATTTGAGATATTGCACCTACAATATAAATTCTATCGCCATTTGCTGCGGCTGCTACTGCAGCATCTACAGTAGAAAAGGCATCGGCTTCGGTTCTGCCCCCATTATTGTTACCTCCCGCTTTAACATAATAATCAACTCCCGGCGCAGTAATAGGTATAACACTAGTTAAAGGAATAGTTCCATCCAACATTTTCTGGGTTTGATCCGCTAATTGTAAATACCAGTCACTTGGCAAATTAAAGCCATCAATATCTAAGGACACAAGTCTATCTTGGGCTTGAATAGGTAGTTTTGCTTTTGTCTCCGTTATTTTAAACATGGCAGTGCCCTCATCAACTTCATCAAACATGGCTACATAAATAAATTTAACATTCGCTTGAACAGCGTTATGCGCCTGACGCCAATAAAATTGACCACCATTACGTGGTGTTACGTTTAATGTTTGGTTTTTTAAATTACGCCAAGAAAATCCTGGCCAAATAACGGGCATATAGTCTATATTATTAGTGTTACACGCTGCTAAATCCGGCACTATATTATTGGTTTTGAAACTATCCGCACCAGTATTTGTGGAATATCGTCCTACTGACCATGGACTAATCATGTCTAAAGAGTTATAGACATCTGTCCACCCCACACCCGTTTCTGACGCTCCACTTCGTGTTCTCCATCCCTCTGGCACCCCACCCATAACATAAGCACGGTATTTAAGAGCTGCATTGGTTTGGAAATAATTAATTATAGCTTGAGATGTCGCCGTTGTTAATCCACGGTCTTTAAAACCAATACCCCAAATAGCCACTACTGGTTTTCCATTCTGTTTTACATATTCCGGCTTGTTCAAGATATCATACGTATCCACAAGATATTCCCAATCTGCAACAATTTTTGCATACATGGTAGCGTCAGTTATATTTCCATCTATAGACACATCATACATAACCGCATACTTTCGGTTGTATTCTGCGGCCGAAGCAATTACATTTTCAAGTACTTTATTTTTAGCCCTGAATGAACCTGAAGTTTGAAGGTCAACAGCACTTAAAAAACGTTGCAAATAAATACCATACACGTTGTAGTTACTCATCCACTCAAAATGTTTGCGTGTCGTACTTAAACTGTAGGAGGAGAATAATTGAGCATTTGAGCCATCAGCATAGGTCATATTGGTGTTAAATTTTTCTGTATATTCAGACATGTCTGGCCACATATCTACAGTAAAATTTGCGGGGTCGGGGGTAGTACCGCTTTTAAACCAGTGATTCCATGGATTGCTTGTCGTAGCACCATCTCCAGGAGCTAAAAACCATCCTTGATAGCCCATCATCACTTTGTTAGTGAGTTGATCTTGCGAGGAGACTGAATTTGAATAGCCTATTGTTAAAAACAATATAAAAAAGGATGCATTTTTTTTTGGTATCATAAATAATACAATTACACTTGGAATATTTCAAGTAAGGAAAAATAAAATATAAATCTCAGCATTGTGTTTTATATTTTAAAATATAAGTACCATACAAAAACAATAATAGCAAACAATACTTAATAATGCATTAATGAAACATTAATGCAAAAAAAATATTCAATTATCACTTACTAAATTTATAAAATTATAATTAAAAAAATAGATGCCATAATAAAAATAGTTCTTTTAAAAGTGGTAAAAACTTACTCGTAATATTTTTTTGTTTATCATCTATAATCTGAAAACCTCCAAAAAATATTATTTAGGAAGACATGAAGAAATCAAATAATTGATATGACAAGTTCATGTATGTTTTTGGCCCTTCTGGTTGGAGCCATGATGGAAGTTCCCCTTACCATAAAGCTAATAAGGAGCGAAATAGCACAAACCTAAGCAGTGTAACAACCTAAATCCATAGGCTGTATATCTGAGCCATTTGGGGAAAAAGAAATGGAACTTAATTTAACTCGGTAGTTTACTACAAATAAAAACAGCATCTAAAATTACGAGGGCACTGAAAAACATCGCTAGTTTTTATTAGAGTTGTTTTTTAGACAATAAAAAAACGCTTATAACAGGACTTTAAACATCCATTATAAGCATTTTTATTTTTACAACTGTTTTTTATCGTAGGTTGTATCGGTCGATTTTTGACTTATATAGGTCCATTCTGGATACTGCTAGTGTAGCTTGCGATTTCCTACATTAATTTTAGTATTCTTTTCATATTTACGGCAAAAATTGCTATCGCTCCCTGCATTTGCATATTGGTAATGCCATATGATATTGCTCTATCATAACCATGTACATTTTTTAATTCACTGTTTTTCGCTTCTATTTTGTATCGGTGTTTTGCTTTTTCCTTGTAATAGTCCGTTTCTTGAAAGCTGATTTGCTCTTGGTGTAAGTGTGATTTTATAGATACAGAATATGTTTTTGTCTTGGCTCCCTCTTTATAACAACCCTCTTTTAAAGGACAAGACTTGCATTTTTCGACATCAAAATAGTAGGTTTGCTTTTGATTCGTTCCAACATTTTTTTTGCCCTGGCGAGCCTTTCTTATAGCCATGTGACCAGCAGTACAAACAAATCTATCGGCATCTTTATTGTAATCAAATTTATATTCGTCTTTTCTAGCCCCTTGTGCAATTGTAACATTTAGTCTTGCTACCACTTTAATATTTTGCCCACTTGTGAGTTTGAGATTTTCTTTCCCTGTATAGGCTCCGTCGCCAATAATTGTATCAACATCAATTCCATTTTCTTGACTAATTTCTAAAAGTTTAGGTAATTCCGGCCCATCTCCTTTTTTCGCCTGATGTGACTACAGCTGCTGTAATGATACGCGCTTCGGTCATCGCTAAATAAGTCTTGTACCCAAAGAAGGAACTATCAGCGGATTTATGACCCGTTTTAGCATCTGTATCTTTTGATAACGTAAAGTTTTCCTGAGTGTCTTCTATCGTCTCTTTAAGCAAGTTTAATTTTTCTTTTACAGCAGGCATAGCCCTTAAAGCTTGTTCTTTTTCTATTGGCCTCTCCAACTCTCTACAATAGGTCAGTTCCTTTTCCAATTCATTGGAGTTGTTCTTCTCTGGCATACGTTTTTTGAATTGGTCATCAAATAAATAAACCGTTCTTCGTAGTAGTTAGGAACGTTCACGCAATACTTCAATTGCCGAAAATGGATTTGATCTCGATAAAGTATGTGTGGCATCAACTATAATAGACTTGGAACGGATGATGCCCTTTTCAACTGCTATACATACTGTTTTACTAATCAATAGATTTAATAAATCGGTGCCCTTCAAACTTAGTTTTCTATATTTTGTTAGCGTACTAGGATTTATAACATCTTCTTCTGGTGCCATTTCCAAAAAATACTTAAAGGACATATCAAAACGGGAACGCTCCACTACATCAACATCTGAAACGGTATAAATTGTTTTCAGAAGTAAATACTTGAACATACGCACAGGACTTTCTGCTGTGCGACCGTTATTTATACAGTACTTGTTTAATAGCGCATCATAGATAAATGAAAAATCGATTAACTCATTGATTTTCCTATGCATTTTATCCTTGAGAACAATTAAATCATATAAAGAAGAATACGGATTGAATTTTTTGTTGTTGAACTAGCATTTAAAAAGCCTTATGATTGCACTTAAAAATACGAAAAAAGGAGTAAAAAACTATAGTTTTCTACCCCTTTTTGTTAACATTTAATTCTTAAAAAGACTTTTTCAGTGCCCTCCTTTTATAGGACAGGGTTTTAAAAAAATCCCAGATTTTATTAATCTTTAACTAGCTGGAATTTCTAATTAACTACTTTTTTACTCACTACTTTATTTTCGTCAGAAGTAATTTTAACAATCAACACTTGTTGGGAAAATTTTGAACCATCGATAGTAGTTTCGGAGTTGTTTATATTCTCCTTTTTTAATACTAATCGACCACTCATATCAAACACCTGTACGTTTTTCATCGTTATACCACCTGAATTGATGTGAA
>JBNMNO010000140.1:0-6138 GCA_051275695.1 Mariniflexile sp. | reverse complement strand
CTACTTACCTAAAAGGTCTTAGACATTTAAATACAACTAAGACTAACCTACTACGTTGCAGGTATAGTGTATAGCTTACCGGAAGAGTTTTTATTTTAGTCTAAGTTCAATGACCGCTGTGGTGGCAGCCTGTGTGAAAACTATTTCGAACTTACGTAATTGGATAATATCAACGTAAAAAGGCTCCGTAGATTAAATTCTGTAATACGTTTGAGGTAAAACCACCTGTTAATTCACGTAGCGTCGCATAAAAAGTTTACTCTGAGAGTTTTTACACAGCCTGGTGGCCAAGCGGACTATCGATTGTGGTGAATTCAATCCAAAATTAGGTCAGCTCTGTGGCATAAGTGATCGAAGTGGGTAAATCTAGTAAACACAACATCTAGTGGTCGGTTGGGCTAAGTGGATAGCCCTTATTTAAATACATATAAACAATATTAGCTAAGCATTCAAATTCCAAATTAATTGTTAAATCATTTGTAAGTTTGTTTTTGTATATTTCTGTTTAAGCATTATTGAATAAAGAGGTTAAATGCAAATAAAATATTGGATAATCCTGTCCACAAAAGAAAGACCACCCCTCCAATGTAAAAACCTAAAGTGATGTAGGCTATAAATTGATAATGATTTTCTTTTTCCTTATAAACTTTCCAGAAAAAATTAGGAATTAGTTTTGTGTCGATAAATAAAGACTCGCAAGTAGATTTTTCATTTAAAATACCAATAACAATTTTATTACAATTATCTCCATCGAGATCATATTCTTTAATTGAGTTTCTTATATCATAGTAATTGGTAGGCGTTAGAAAAGGAAAATTAGTAGCCCTATAATAATCGGCTATATGTTGACCTGATTTCCCATCAGAAAAAAAATCAGAATACGATTTATGATCTTTTATTAATTGAGGGCAACTTAATTGATATAAGAAAGTACCTATAGCGAAGCATAGTGAGGCAAAGAACAACCTTTCTAAACTGAAAGTTATTTCTATATTTACACCTAACAGTAGTGATAACGGGTCTAAATTTTTTGCTAAAAAAGGAATGGCGAATATCCAGAAATAGTTACTTTTAACTATCTTACTGTTTCCGAAATCACGTAGAAAACTCCATTTTACAATCATACTTCAAACATCTTTTTGGAAGCGTTTTCTTTCATTTGAATCATATAGTTAAAGTTTTTTTGATATAAAGTTTTAAACTGATCCAGAACTAATTTATTGATTGAAGCTTGGCTCCATTCTAGCATGTCGTATTCTTGTAAAAGTTCGAACAACGAAATCATTGACGTTTTATAGTCTGGATAATCCCTCTGTATTGCTTTAAGTGAAAGGGTTCGTTGTAAGTCAGCTTTACCTAAGGTAAGAACTTTTGCTCTAATATTATTCATTAAGCCACTTAAGCTTACCTTTCCATTTGGCTTAGTGCTCTCACAAAAATGTTTATCAATTATATAACTTGTTACTCCGTTAAAAAGTATGACATGAGAAGGTTTTTTAACAACAACACCTTCATCCTTAAATTTAATTTGTACGAATAATAAGTTAGCTAACAATTCATTTGAACCTTTGGTGTTAAACTCAAACCTGTTAGGTAATTTAGACTTTACGAATAGTGGTTCTGCTTGAGGTAAATAAAAATATTCAATAAATCTACGTTTATCTATGTCTTCTAAAAACCCTAAAACGTATTTCCATCGTCTCCATTTATCAGAGTTTTGACTGCTTAAATAGAACCCATGCGCTTCTTCATCACTTGCCTGACTTTTGATACATGATGCTGCAAAGTAGTGAGGGATACTTTCATGTAAGAACTTATATTCATGATCATCTAACTGAATTAGACATGTGTTTTTATGTAAATCAAATAATACCTTTTCAGCATTTGAGGTGTTAAAACCTAGGGCAGTTAGACTTTGTCTTATTAGACCAATGAAATAATCTCTTTCTCCTGAAATCTTTTCATTTTTTAATGCAAAAAGAGATATTTGTTCCAAAATTGCTTTTATGCTTTCGGCATTAAATGAGCTTTTTGTGGGCCTTGTAAACCCTAATTTCAGTCCATCATGCTCTGAAACTAAAGTATCAAATAATTTTTTATAAAAATCTGTATATGTTTCTGGTATTTTAGCTGTTGTTTTATAAGCTAAAGAAAATAAAATAAGCATTAATGGCGTTTTTAAAAGCTTTCTAAGTTCTTGAGGCATATTCAGTAAGTTTTTATGTAAATACTCTCTATTTTGTCTCTCACTTTCCTTCCTCATTAATTTTTTGATGAACTTTTCTTGTTCTTCATTTACTAGCGGCTTAAGGCAAAATATATCAAATTCACCAGTGCGTTGTATTTCATTTTCAGGACGGGCTGTTATGAAAACTTTAGAGTGTGCACATTTACTTCTTAATAAACAAATAAATTTAACATACTTGTCTCTTGTTTCATGTTCGACTTCATCAAATCCATCCAAATAAAATGAAAAGAACCCTTTTTCTAATAACGAATTAAATAAATCAATGGAGCATCTAAATTTAAGTATATTTTGTATATAATTGAGAAGGTAATCTATTATCGATGTATACTCTTTTACATCTTTTAACTCTACAAATAGTGGAATCGTTTTAGCACCATTTAGCTCGTTATTGTGTAAATGTCTAAGAAGTATAGATTTGCCTTGACCTACAGTCCCTTCCAAAATAACACCATTAGAAGTCAAAAAGTCATCGTAACTTTTTACAGAAAAATCTTTTGTTGGATGCCCTTTTTGATGAACTTTACATGGATAATAAAAATCCCTTATACAATCAGGTTCATCTTTCCTATAAACGGTCAATACATATTCAAAACGTCTTAATTGCTCTATTGCCGACTTTACCCTACCCTTTTCTCGCCATTGTTCAAATTCAGCTTGTTCTGCACCCTTTAGCTCTGAATGGGTCTTATCTATTAAAGCTAGATGTTTTGTATATGCGGTGCTAACTATCCGTGTGGCCATACGTGAATCCTAAAATTATCTGTGTAAAGTACTAATCAAGTAAAAAGGAAAAGAAGATGATATATCCTACAACTAAATTCACTGAATTTTTTTTAAATAACATGATTTATTTTAGTAGGTTAACAATCACATACTGAAATAAAATTTAACATCAACAAGAAGCTAATTTTTTACTAATAAAGCGAGGTACGAGCAACAGAAAACTGTTTTTAGTCCTACTTTATTGACTTATATGTTGCGTAATGGAAAACACTGAAATGACCAAAACATCAAAGTTTGTTGTGTGAAATGAGTAAAATTAAAAACTTATCGCCACTTTACTGCTAACTGTGAATTTGAATCGTTTATACAAAAATTGATTAAGCAAAACAGAAGCAGAATTTATAAAACCTAGAGGGAGTTGAGCGATGTGCACTAAATCCATTTAGGCGAAAACAGTGTAACAAAAAATACAAAATATCCTTTGTAGCTAAAGTTACCACAAAAACGAGTAGAAAAAATCACAAACCTAAAAGTTAAATACCTAAATCACAAAAACTGTAACTAGAGCAAGCGGCGACATATAACAGCTTAGCGCACCTTGTTGTCTTTACGATATCAATGATTAGTACAGTTATTTACAGAACTCCAAGTTAACTCAAGCTTCGTTTTCGTCTAAAGCCTTTAATTACATATCCTATCGGCTCCCAATATTCACCCTCGGTTTCAATAAACTCTTTGACTAATTGAACAGGTAAATCTTTACGTTTAACGTTTACACCGCCCAACGCTTCCATGAATTCACACCAATTACCGCTATCCGCGGTAACCCAAACTGAAGAGATGTTGACCTCTTCTTTTAACGCCAGTCTTCTTGCTTCACGCCATAAACTGACATGTGGTCCACCAAACTGCTGAAATTGACGAATTCCCCATAAACTTGACCATTCATGCGGCAATATCAGCAGAATTGCCGTAGTTGTCTTTATTAACACCAAAACCATCAATATTTTTAGAAATGTATTTTGCGATATACCCCACCGCAGAGCCTTTTGATTTCAGGGGTAGACTCAAAAGTAAATCGGTGTTTTTGTGCTCCTGTTTCATCGCCATCAACCTGTAAAGCATAAAAATAAAACGTATCTCTTAATGTTTGACGTTGCTCTGGTTTGACAAAAAAAAGATATGCCAATGTGGCGTGGCATCATGATGCGGCTCTGCTACTCGAAAGCCAAAATAATCGACATTGAGTCGAGCAAGTTGTGCCCGACCCCCTGCAAATTGCCCACCTAAGTATTGATTGGCTTCTTTTGGGCTAGTGCTATCAGATTTTTCGTTCGGTCTGCCACTATTATGAACGAGGTGCATGCGTGATGGACAAGTGATGGTTGAAAAGTCTGCAACATAGCCATTTTTATCGGCGTATACTTCAAAGCCATATTAAGTTATTAGATAGAAATCTAGCCTTTTAAACCTAAAGGCAATCTAAATGATTCAACGGTAATGATTGCATCCACAATACTCTCATTTGACGTAAGGCAATGCTTGCTTAATTTTGTTGTAGTACCATTATTAGGAAATAAACCTCCTTGAAGTAAAATATTGTTCATACTACAAAGTATGCTTCCTTTAGAATCTAAAAAGTCAAAGCGGACGAAGATATCAAAAGCAGTGTCATTGCCATTATATTCAGGCTTATAGTAAAAAAGTTCTTTAGTTTTAGATTTGACGACAGGGTGATGATATCCACGGGGATAGCTATAATCATAGTCGATAGAATCAAATTTTATTGTTAAGTCTTTTTTTAAATTATGTAATATTTGCTCAGTTTTAATTACACGTAAACCATTTTTCATATACTTATCAAGCCGAGTTTTTATATTATCTAGGAGTGCTTTAGGTAATGTTTTTAGGGCAGTTTTTGCTAATTCAACATTCACTTTTATTGATTCTGTTTTACCAATAATTGAATCAAATCGAGCTTTGGGGATAAAATCAAAGGCGCTGACATTAAGCATTAAATCTATATCATCATAAATAAACTGCAGAACACTTTCGAATAGTTCATTTATTTTTTTAGCTTTTTCTCGTTTTGCTATAACCTCAACCAGATTTAAAAAAACTCCACTTTCACTCATAATTACTTCAATAGACTTTGAGTATGTAGGCAACTCTTTAACATCGAAACTTTCATCTAACATTACCGCAGTCAAATTTCTTAACTTGTTTTTAACTTCAACAGATATGCCTTCATAATCTATAAAATTTGACGCTTCAAATAGTATCTCGGGAATATATACATCAATTGATATTACTTTCTTGTCTTTGTTGATGGTTGTCTTAATATTATTATAGGCAATGAGTTTACGAAGCTTTTTTTCAAGTAAATAAAATTCATCTGTAGGAGTACTATTAACAACCATCACGTTACTTAAAAACCCGAAATACGATGTCAAATTATCCTCTAGCACCAACTGATTATACTCCTCTATAGTCAATTGTTTTTTATCTAAATTACCTAGTAGGCTATATCTTGCCTCTTTCACAAATGATATTGCTTTCTCTTCAGGGGCTTGAGAACAACCAAAAGTTAAAAGTAAAAAAAACACGAGGATAAATTTTCTAAAGTCCATTTCTTAACCATTTAAAATATAAAGATATTATACGACAATAACTCAATATTTTTGTTATTACAATTTTCAAGATTACCAAACAATGATTCTAGTTAAATAAAGAAGCCAATCAATGGAATGTTGTCTATCAAAATAATGAGCGCACAATATTCGTATGAAATAGTATAAACACAACGATTAATCTTGGATGACTTAGTGGTCAAAGTAAATGTTATTTAGTGGCAATATTGAATGTTATTCAGTGGAATTGTACAATAAGGATAATATGGACATATATGTAAAACTTTCACATATTTAGTCCATAAAAAGTCACTAATTTTACGGACACCTTTAATTCATGTTTCTTTATCATTTTACCGATAAATCAATACGTTACCTTAGTCCATATTTTAATTCCTTATGGTTGTCATCGTCTGTTGTTGAAAAAAAATGGCGCTCATTCGAAGAAGTGTTCTGGAAGTTCAATATTGAAAAACTTATTATGATGCCAGATGACATGCTTGAACGTAAAGCTACAGATCCTGCCATTATACGTAA
>JBNMNO010000139.1:0-6153 GCA_051275695.1 Mariniflexile sp. | reverse complement strand
TAATAGTCCTCAAGTTAATGAAGGTTGAACGAATGCTTTTCTAGAAGGCATTCTAAACCATCAAGCAGCAGGAGCAAGAAGTACAAGTGTACATAAAAATAAGACACCAATTAATCCTCCATTTGCGTCATTCATTTGTTTAGTGCTTACTTCTTTAACACTAGAGTTATTTAAATTTTTCATAAACAAACATTTTAAAATTAATAATTTACTTTTAGTTGTGAAAACAACAATTATAAAAATCAAAGATGTTACGTCTAACGGAACTACGCCTAGTTCCTTTTAAAATTTTAAATAGCGTTTTGTTTACTACAATATTCTTGCAGTTAACTATGTTTATTTCTTTTAAAATTTACATTTTTAGTTCATTTTTAATTGTCTACAACGTTGTTCTATAAGAAAAGCTACGTTATTTAAGCACTAAAATTAGTAAATAAAAGCCAATTTTAAAGTGTGTAATAACTTTAGTAAATTGACTTTTACCAGCAATTTTTTTATACGGTGTTATGCCACTTTATTTTTATTATTCGTTGCAAAATGAATTTTAAACAGTAAAAAAACAGAAATAAAAGAAACGATTACTGTTAAGTATTCTGAAAAACCAATATTAGTTCTTTCTCCAAATAATTTCACTACATAAATAGTATAAATTATGATCCCATTAGCTAGAAGTGTTAAGGTAATACTTATATTGAAATTTGTTTTACTTTCTTGAATTTATAAATCCCTAATCCAATAACTAATAATATATAAATTAAAAAAAATAAATTAGTCTCGATTTTTTCTGAAAAATAAAAAAGTATCGCACAAAAAATAATTATTAGAATTATATGTGGGCACAGTTTTTTGTTTAATAATGTTTCCATAATTTTTATTTTTTACATTAGCCCCTCACAATCAGTAATAACTGTGTATGTAGCTCTTATTAAGTAAGCTGATGCTGCGAAACAGAGAAAAAATGAATGTGGTCCAGCACACGCAGCAAACCAACCGACTAAAGAAAATACCCACAAGACATAAGATAAAACACAGAGCCAAGGGCCTGAATTTGACAGATAATTTTGGTTATCTACTTCAAACATTTCTGTATCTTGATCATTCATTATTTTAAGAGTATTAGCCATATTATTATATTTTTCAAATTCGGAAATAGATAAATTTCTATCTATTATTTCTTTTTCAAAACGATCCATTACCGAATTAAAACCTTGATTTTTAGAACTTATAACAAAACCGATAGTAAGTTATAACTGCAGTTTATGAATGTTTTTATTTGATGACTGTTACCAAATTTTTCAATGCTACATCTTTATCCATTTTTTTACAATTATTTCATTACCATCTATTACTTGTAAAAAATAAGTTCCCGATGAATAATTGCTAACTGGAATTAAATTACTTTTCCCTTCATAGATCAGTAATCCTATGCTATTCATGATCCTCACTTTCATACCTAACTGTAAACCTTCAATTTGTAAGTTTTGAGATGTAGGATTAGGAAATATTTTAATTGAGTCATCATTTTTTACATTATCGATAATCGTGAGTACATCGGTACAACTTAGAAATTTTATCTCGGCAATTGAGCAAGCATCAAAGGTAGAAATAGTTGAAATTATTTTGAATTTAAGGTATTGAAATGGGGCGCTATTAGCAAAACTTGCAATTTGCCACGAAGTAACAGCGTCAAATGTCCAGTTATAAGGACCTGTCCATGTGCTACCATCGTTACTCGTGTAAATTTCAACGTCTTTTGGCATACCATTCGAATTATCTTGTCTGTTAAGCATTTCAAGAGAACTAATATTATAACTTGCATTCAAATCAAATACCATTTCATGTGGAAGTGGTGCGTTGTTATGCCAAATAGTATTAATGTCTCCGTCAAAAATTTTGTCAGGTGTTTGTGTGTTGTAAGCTGAACTATAACTTACTATTGATACACTAGGGAAGAGAATTTCATTTGCTGCAATATAGCTAACAATTGAATTGTCAGAAACATTGTCACTACCTCCGTTTGGAGAACTAACTATAAATTCAATTTTTGCAACACCAGTTAAGTCCAAATTGTTAAAACTAACTGTTTCGGTCAATCCTGAAGCCAGTGATGTAGTAACAGTTCTAACTTCTTGAGGTTGATCGTTAAAGTACATCGAAATTGAGTAAGTAGTTATCGTTGGGAAACCTTTATTATAAACCTCGACGTCAAGTGAAGCCTCTTGAATACAGGCAGCTGTTCCTAAGCCAATTAAATCAGTAGCTGCGATTTCTGCATTTGCCGTACAACTACCAGAGACTGTAATATGATTTGTTAGAGTTTGTGTACTGGTCCCATTGTCATCGGTAACGGTTAAAGTCACCTCATAAGATCCTGCTAAAGGGTAGTTGATACTTGGGCGAGATTTTGTCGAGGTTGAGGGGACACCACCTTTAAATATCCAAAGAAAAGTTTTATTCGAATTAGAAATCACAGAGTTACTCGCAAATTCAATTGTAGAATTACCACAAGTTGTTGATTGCGAACTTGATGAAATTACAGCTTCTGGAGTGGATGCTGTTGCTATATCATTTTCCCAGATACCTCTAATAGTCGCTGCGCGAATGATACCTTTCGCATAATTTATTTTTAAAAAGTTTATGCCTATTCCAGGTAAATTCTCGCCATAATTCTCCCAATTACTCAGTGTGTTGTCACGATAATAAACTCCGTTTAAAGTTCCAACATAGATTCCTCCATTACTTCCTTTTTGATGAATCATTGAATAAATGGAATGTCCTTCCAAGCCTGTTGAATAATCAATCCATGTTGTGCCTCCATTACTAGATTTATAAACTTTGAGTAAGGATCCATACCCATTGACACTTAACCAAATAGTGTTAGGATCGTTACTTGAGATCTCAATGTTTCTAACCTTGCAACCTGCAGTTAGGTTTGGTAAGATAGAAGACCAGCTACTACCTCCGTTAGTAGATTTATGTAAAGTATTACTGCCACTTGTTTCATCTGAAACATAAACTATATCTGGATTAGATGGGCTGATTTTCACCTCGGAATATGACGAACCATTTCCCGATTGTAAACTCTTAATGGACGACCAAGTAACGCCATTATCTATGCTTTTTTTCACTTGGTAATTGTTGTAATCAATGGTGTATAAAGTATAATATTCATTGGGGTGAACTTGCACGTTATTGTATCGCATACGATATCCCGAGCCAAAGTTTATTCCTTGTGCACTGTTGTAAAACGGGTGGCCATGTGAAGGTCCAGCAGCGGGACGTTTAAAGATATTGTCCCCACTTGGGCGAGCATATAGCCAACTATCATCAATGGGGTTAACTGAAGCTCCTGAGGCATCTCCACCACCAAGTGGTTTCCACTCGCCTCCGTATATATCAATGTCTTTTATTGCAATACCATTATGATCCATTGCTACTACAATTACATCTCTTTCTCCTGGCGTCATATCAAAGCCTAGGGCCATTGTAATTGGTAATCCATCGCCCCTTTCTTTAAAGGTTATACCTCCATCTTCAGAGATTGCAAGACCTCCATCATTGGCTACCCAAATATCATTTCCTGTTATAATCATTTCTTGAATATCTCCATGAATTTCAGTTCCGCAATTATCAGAATTATTTTTTACAATTCGCGGTCTTGCGGGTATACTTGTTTGACTGCCGGTCCAATACCATGTTTGCATTTGATCAAAAGAAAAACGAGGTTGTACATTCGTAGCGGCTGCAACAAAATTGGGGTTTACATCTGAAATAGCGATGGTTGTTGCCCATCTTATTTGAACTGCACTAAAGCCTTCTCCAAAATAATCGCGAGCATTTGCCGATTTATTTACTATGTCAGTAGAACTTCCACAACAGGTTTTTCCCCAACTTACTCCGGCATCCGTTGATTTATAAATACCGACACCATCATCACTTACATTTAAATAATAAGCTACTAAATCTGGCTGTGCTATTGTTAAGGCAATTCTCCCTCTTATTTCTTTATTGTTTGGGTTAGTGAAATTGGCAAATCCGTTGGTTACTTTAGTGAAGTTTAAGCCACCATTTATAGATCTGTAAAAATTAATATCTCCATTTTCAAGGATTAAAGTGTAAGCAATGTTGTGGTTTGTAGGGTGAAACCTCACATCAATTGTGAAGTTCTTATAACCGAAGTTTGAATTTGAATTCCAATTTTGACCACCGTCTGTTGAACGAGCAATTGTAGACACTAAACCGTTGGGATTAATGTCACTTGCAATGACGATGTTTTCATCAGTTGGGGAAACATCTACAAACATATATTCTTTCCTAAAATCATCTCCGCCATAATCGATATTGGGAAAATTAGAAGTATAATCGATATTAGTCATAGCAAATGAAAGTCCTCCATCAGTACTTTTTAGTATCCCTGCATTCGAAGCAACATAAACAACACTAGGATTACTTGGAGCAAATACTATCTTATTAATTAAACCAATGAGTGGAAGGTTTTTTATTACGCTTTCACTCCAAGTAAGTCCCTTGTCTGAAGTTCGCCATATCCCACCAGTTAATCCTCCCGCTAATCCAATGTTTGAATTAGTTGGATGAACAGCAATACTTCTAATTACCCCGTTTTGCCCTGTGTAGTAGCAATCTGATCGTTCAATTTTAACGGGTAATGCTTTCCATTCTTTGGTAAAAGCTTTAGCACTAGATTTCTTTTTAGGCATTTCATCTCTACTCTCAATGCCTAAGTCAAAGCGGTTACCTTTTGGAGTTATCGGTGACCCATCTGTCTTGAACGTATAAATAGGATAACTTCTTACAAAGGAATTGTAAGCTCTCGTATAATCATTTTTCACCCACTCATGAGTTTTATAATACCCATCATACGCATCCATTATTTTATGGATGTTTGGTTTTTCAGTATTTAATAAATGGTAATAAGAGGGGATTTCAGTGGTTTCTTGCGCTCTAAGAGTACCACAAAAAATAATAATAGCAACTAAGGCTATAAACTTAGACAGTTTCATAGTTAATGTTTCATAGTTAAAAGCAATTCAAACATAAAAAGTATTTCAGACAAATATGGTCTTACCTTACTAGTGTGTAAATCAAATAATTAGAGGTGTATTAATTTTTATAAAGATAATCTTTTTTTTAAAAAATACTTTTTCAAGTAACTTTAATCCTGATGCGTTAAAAACTTCTTTTTTCAACGCAGAAATCAAGGTAAAATCGATCTTTACGGATTCAAAAGGTAGAGATGCACATCTATTAGAAGCAGATTGTTTTGCGGCAGTAACGTATCCAACAATGACATTTGAAGCTACAGAAATTGCAATAGACAAGAAGGGTAAATACCGTTTAACAGGCTTTTTGACAATAAAAGGGGTTGAAAAAAGAGTAGTAACGCTGTTAGAAATTACACGGTTAAAAACGGGCATTTCAATGTTGGCTAACTTTATGTTAGATAGAAAGGATTTTGGTGTTGGAGGCAATAGCTTGGTGCTTTCTGACGAAGTGAATATTAAGATGAAATATGTTGGATTTAGAAATTAAAGAAGCGTTATTTAGGCAATGTGAGGCATTCGCAAACAAGCGTTTAGAAACGGTTGAAGCCGTAATTTCTTCCAACCAATTAGCATTGCAATCTGAGACCAAGAGTTCTGCTGGAGACAAACACGAAACAGGCAGAGCAATGTTGCAGTTAGAAATGGAAAAAGCGGGTCAACAGCTGGCAGGAATTATGCAAATGAAAGAAATATTAGCGAAAGTTGACATTTTAAAAACATCAAAAAATGTGCGTTTGGGAAGTGTAATTTTTACAGAAAAAGTAAATTATTTCTTGAGTATTTCTGCGGGTCAATTGGTAGTTGCGAACAAAATGTATTTTACAGTTTCCGTTTCTTCACCAATAGGTAAATTATTGTTAGGAAAACAAGAAAATGATGTGATTTCTTTTAATGAGAAGCGATATAAGGTTCAAAAGATAATTTAATTTTAGCATCGTTTTTTAGATCAGTAGCATGATTAAAAAATACTATTTGTCCATCAAAATCAGCTTCAATTAACCAATAAGAACCTTTAAAATAAGAGTCTAAAACAGTTGCTTTGGCGCTGACAGCCGCAGTATGATTTTCGGGCTTTTCAATAATTTTAATT
>JBNMNO010000138.1:0-6158 GCA_051275695.1 Mariniflexile sp. | reverse complement strand
TCAATGCTAAAATAAAAGCCCTTAGAACGCAGTTCAGAGGCGTCAGAGATATTCCTTTTTTTTTATACAGACTAACTAAAATTTTTGCTTAATTTTTCGATCGTCCCCAATAATATTGCTTGATCCGAATAATAGGCAAAAACAGTATAACAAAAAAAACACCAATCTTAAATCATTTTACTGATTATGACAATTGGTGTTTTTGGTGAACTGATTAATAGCAAAAGTAAAGTTAAATTAATAGTTCGATTACAATCTAATTTTTCGACAACATGTTATTAAAAAAAGATTAACAGCAGTAATATTGTTTATCACGCCTAATCTAACAAATCTCAACTTCAAGATTTATTTTAATAGATTAAATAAGTACATCCGGATAGAGCTTAATTTGATATATATTATATGAACTCGTCTACTTCGTACTCTGCTTTTTGAACGGTTCCTGAATTTTTTACTGTTGATTTTGTTTTATAATTAACGGTATTACAAAACTGTAACTTTTATAAAATGAAATCAATACGACGAATTAAGTATGTTTAATGGGGTAGTGAATTTATAAAATAAAAAAGCCGTCTAAATTAAACAACCATTAATTTAGGACAACCTTTTTAAAATCATATTAGAATTACTTCCTTAAATATTTAACCCTCAATAATTCACATTCTAATACGTATGATATAACATGCTTCTATTTGAGAAGATAGAATTTGTTTCATCAATAACATGTTTTAATAAACAATTATGTAAACATATTAATAAAAATGCAGGCTTTATATAAGGCAAATAATTACTTCCTATTTTTTAAAGGAATCAATAACAATTTGAGCAAATCAGTAAGATTTAATTTATTTACATGCTGAGTTCTTTTTATTTCTAGCTAGGGAAGCAGATTACTTAAAATGGTAATCAAAGAAAAGGTTGCCTTAATATAAGACAACCCTTTCAACAATATTTAGAATTTCTTCAGAAATAAATTATAGCCCTCAATAATTTAAATTCTGACATGAATATACGAAATATCTGTATATTAATGAATATTCTCAGTCCTTTTTTTTGCTTTTTTAAAATTTTATTCACACCAGAAATATTATACGGGCTTCCTATTCTTAATATGAAAATTTTAAAATTCGGTTTACCCAAGGAAGAGCGAAATATAGCTGAAATACCCATAAATGAGAATTGGATTTTAGAGATAAACCATCCGAAAAACAATGACCAAGATTTAAAATTACATGACAATATTATACCCAATATTCTTAGTTACACCCAAGAAGTTGACACTTTAAGTAACCAAGAACTAATTTTCAGAAACCCTAAGGCTTCCCCTTCTGATATTGCCAATAGATTAGGAGTACCAGCAAGTCACATGGTATATTTGTTTAAATACCATTCAAAAATATCTTTTTCTGAATACCGTATGCACAGCAGAATTAACGATGGCATTAATTTAATTAAAGCAGGTTATCTAAAAACAAATACTTTAGAATCTTTAGCATACAAAATAGGATTTGCCTCATATAACCCCTTTTATATGGCCTTTAAAAAAGTAACAACCTTATCTACTCAAGACTATATAAAAAGCGAAAAAAATTGATGTAGATTTAAAATACAATATGTGGATATTGCATGTGTAGTTGCCTTTGTTTTTCTTTAATTTCTAAACAAAATTTTTGATGTTGTTTGCTTTCAGAATTAAAAGGTTTGTGTTGAAGACCTTTTTGAACTTCTTCAACAATTCTCATGGTATTCTTTGCTTCATCTGAAATCCAGACCTGCTGAAACTTCTCCCAAATATAATTAATGGCTGTGGCGTTTGGATGCACCATATCTTCAGCATAAAAACGATAATCACGAAGCTCGTCCATCATAATTTCATACGAAGGAAAATAGAAGGAATTACGATTAACTAGTGTCGGTTTTTGATTTAAAAAGTCATGAATGGCCGTAATTAAATGCGACTTACTTTGGGTGTTTTCAATAAAACCATCTTTAATATGTCTCACCGGAGAAACAGTAAAAATGATAGATGCTATAGTATTTACGCTTCTTATGGAACTTACCATAGTTTCAAGAGCTTGCGTAATAGTTTCAACCGGCAATAATTCTTTATTAAAGTGCTTTTGCGGCACTTTATGACAATTAGCCACTATACGATTAGATTCTATAAAACGATACACCCAGGAGGTTCCTAATGTAATAATGATGTGTGTGGATTCGTGGATTTGCTTATTGGTTGATGTAATGGCATTATTCAAATTACTTAATAATACATCTTTAGATGAATTACTTAATTTGGAATGTGCATCAAAACAATGCCATTGCTCATTTTGAAAAAAGATATCATCTTCTGAATACTCTTTTTGATTTATTGCATTTGAAATTAATGATTCAATAGCTTTAGGCTGAAATAAAATACCAAACGGATTTTGAAGGTTTTGAAACTTAAAATACGCTAACTTCTCGCCAATATTCTCAACAAAACACGAACCTAATAATAACATACTAGATTTATAGTCTATTAGATTGTTAGACGCTTTAGATAATGGTATTTGAGTTTGTAACTTCATTTTTTATCGCAAAAAGTCTCTCGCAAAGTCGCAGAGGCGCAAAGGTTTTTTTAAGTTTTAAAATTATAAACCATTTACTATTCTGGTAATTCTTGTTTTAATTAATGGACTATTAAAATTTATTAGTAAGCCCAATTTCAAACCTGTTACCTTTAAATATGTTAATAATTGTTTCGGATGTACAGGATGAATTTCTATTACTTATTTTATTTCAATAATAACTTTATTCTCTACTATTAAGTCCGTACGGAAACCTAAATCAAGTCTTTTGCCCTTCCAAACTACCGGTAATTCCTTTTGGCGTTCAACCTTTAAACCTATTTCGTTTAATTCCGAATACAATATTTCTTCATAAACAGATTCTAATAATCCAGGACCAAGTTTTAAATGCATATTATAACAACAATCAATAATTATTGAAGCTAAATCGTTTTCATAATATTCATCATTTTCTACCATAAAACTTTGCGCCTCTAAGACTTTGCGAGATTATTTAACATACTCCTTCGCTGCCTCCAAAGCTTCTGCAATCCCTGCCGGATTCTTTCCCCCTGCAGTAGCAAAAAATGGCTGTCCGCCGCCGCTTCCTTCAATGTATTTACCAAGTTCGCGCACTACCTGCCCTGCATTTAAACCCTTACTCGCTACTAATTCTTTTGAGATATAGCATGACAATAAGGCCTTTCCATCGCTTTCAGTTCCAAACAACAAAAACAAATTATCGTATTGCTGACCTAATTCAAAAGACACATCTTTTATTCCAGAGGCATCTAAATCTAATTTTTTTGCTAAAAACTGAATACCATTAAAGTCTTTCAATTCATTTTTAAGCTCACCCTTAATGTTTTTAGTTTTGTCTTTTAAAAAGACTTCTATTTGCTTTTTTAAATTGGCATTTTCATCTTGCAAACTTTGAAGTGCTTTAACAGGTTCTTGCGCGTTATTAAGTAAATCTTTCATTTCAAAATAAGAACGATTATTTTCAAAATAAAAATCTTTAACGGCATCATTAGTAATTGCTTCAATACGTCTAATTCCTGCAGCAACTGCTCCTTCGGAAACGATTTTAAAATGCCAGATATCAGATGTGTTTTTTACGTGTGTGCCACCACAAAGCTCAATAGACTTGCCAAAACGAATAGCTCGCACTGTATCACCATATTTCTCGCCAAACAAACTCATGGCGCCATCAGCAATGGCTTCTTCCTTAGGAATATTACGCTTTTCAATTAAAGGTAATTTGCTTTCTATTCTTGCATTTACAAAATTCTCTACATCTCGTAACTCTTCAACAGTTAACTTTGAAAAATGCGAAAAGTCAAATCTTAAATTTTTTGAATGTACGGCGCTTCCTTTTTGTTCAACATGGGTGCCTAATATTTCTCGTAAAGCCTGATGTAATAAATGAGTGGCTGTATGGTTACACTCTGTTCTACGTCGTTGTTTACCATCAACAACAGCTTTAAAAGTTTCATTGATATGCTTTGGTAAATTTTTGGCGAAATGAATAATCACATTATTTTCCTTTTTGGTATCTAAAATATAAATCACATCGCCATGAGCATCTTCTAAATATCCTTTGTCACCAACCTGTCCTCCTCCTTCTGGATAAAATGGGGTTATATTGAAAACCAATTGATACATTTCGCCGTCCTTTTTAGAAACCACTTTTCTGTATCGGGTTAATTTTACATTCGCTTCAAGCGTATCATAGCCTACAAATTCTTCATCTTTATCATCTATTAAAAGGGTCCAATCTTCGGTACTCATTTCACTCGCTGCACGCGACCGCGTTTTTTGTTTTTGAAGTTCTTCATTAAACCCTTTTTCATCTAAACCTAAGCCTTTTTCACTTAAAATAAGTGCCGTTAAGTCGATAGGAAACCCGAATGTGTCATACAATTCAAAAGCTTTTTCACCTGAAACGGTCTCTCCTTTAGTCTCTTCAACAATTCGATTAAGTAATACTAAACCTTGGTCTAAAGTTCTTAAAAACGACTGTTCTTCTTCTTTAATCACATTTTCAATAAGATGTTTTTGGGCTTTTAATTCTGGAAAAGCAGTTCCCATTTTTTCGCTTAACACATCAACTAATCTATATATAAAAGGTTCTTTTTTATCTAAAAAGGTAAATCCGTAACGCACCGCACGACGCAATATTCTACGAATCACGTAACCAGCACCTGCGTTACTTGGCAGCTGCCCATCGGCTATTGAAAATGCTACCGCTCTAACATGGTCGGAAATCACCCGAATTGCCACATCCACATCGGTGTCATTACCATATTTTTTATCGGTAATGGTTTCAATCTCTCTAATAATTGGCGTAAAAACATCAGTATCATAATTTGACTGCACGCCTTGCAGCACCATACATAAACGTTCAAAACCCATTCCGGTATCGATATGTTTATCTGGAAGACTTTCTAGGCTTCCATTGGCTTTTCGGTTGTATTGCATGAAAACCAAATTCCAAATTTCAACAACTTGGGGATGGTCTTGATTTACTAAATCTTTACCAGAAACTTTAGCTTTTTCTTCGGCTGAACGGATATCAACATGAATTTCACTACATGGCCCACACGGACCCTGGTCGCCCATTTCCCAGAAATTATCTTTCTTATTTCCTTTTAAAATACGGTCTTCAGAAACAAATTGTTTCCATAAATCGTAAGCTTCCGTATCCATGGGAAGTTTGTCTTCTTCGCTACCTTCAAACACCGTTACATACAAGATATCTTTATCGATACCGTAAACATCCACTAATAATTCCCAAGCCCAGGCAATGGCTTCTTTTTTGAAATAATCACCAAAACTCCAGTTACCCAACATTTCAAACAAGGTATGGTGGTATGTGTCATAGCCAACTTCATCTAAATCATTATGTTTACCAGAAACACGTAAACATTTCTGGGAATCGGTAATACGGTTGTTTTTAGGTTGTGCGTTTCCCAAAAAATATTCTTTAAATGGCGCCATTCCCGAATTAACAAACATTAAAGTGGGATCGTCTTTTAAAACCATGGGTGCAGACGGTACTATACTGTGTTTTTTATCTTCAAAAAAACTTAAAAATTTAGATCGAATATCTTGTGATTTCATGTATTATATGAATTGATTTTTAATGGTCAGATGCCGTTCGCTATTAATCATATGGTTAATTGATACACTTTTGAACATGCTCGTTTCATTTATATAAAATGGTTACTTTGTTGATATATTATATTAATTGCAAAACAATTTTTATATTTACTCCTTTCAAAATTCATTAAATTTTATGAGCATGACCTTCCTTTTATTTTATTATCAAGAATTAAATGATAATATTTTGTAGGTTTGGTCGTTTGCTATTAAAATTTAGTGTGAATTGCATATAACATTAAAGTGCAAAAATAGAATAAATTAGGAAATGAGTAAGGTAAAATATTATTACGATTCAGAATCGCTTTCATATAAGAAAATACGCCTCAAAAAAAGAAACACTCTTAAGTATGCTTTTATGTTTCTTTTAGGGTCTGCACTTTTTGGATTTCTATTCGTTTTTATCGCAAGTCAATATATTGAATCGCCCAAAGAACGCGCCTTAAAACG
>JBNMNO010000137.1:0-6169 GCA_051275695.1 Mariniflexile sp. | reverse complement strand
TATAAAGGATCTGCTTGACATCCTTTATAAAACATTCTAGACACCGCTCTTTTTAACCAAACTTCATTGTTCTTGTTTTCTTCAAAATCTCTTTTGTATAGGGGTACTAAACGTTCACAAGTTGCTATTTCAGAAATAATATTATCCAAGCCTCCTTCTACTTGTCCTAAAGCTTTTGAATTAATAGTGTAAGCCCTTAACCTTGTTTTCTCTTTAGCACCTAATACTCTTGCAGAATCTTTGGTTAATTCAAATATCTTTTTCAAGTAATCATCTAATTTTTCTCCAACGGATTCGATTACATCATCGTAGGTATCAAAAACTTTTTGAGGCTTAATGTCTTTGTATTTATCAGTGACTCCTTGAAAATATTTATAAATATTTTTCACACTCATATCTCTAGGAGATATTTTGTATGCAATTTCTAATATGTTGAATATTTCTGTTTCAGATGCTAATTTATTTTCGGCTAAATAAGTTGCATAATCACTGTGCAATTTAGCAAGGTTATTTTTCACATCATCATGTTCAGGAAAATATTGTAATCTTTGCTCGTACACTTTTTTAGCTAAAGTTGGATCTTTTTTAACGTCTTGCGCTATATCTGCGCCATATTTGTAAATATTTACAGATAAATCTTGACAATTATCCATCAAATAAGTCCAATTTGGATACGCATCATCGTATTTCTTTGATTTAAAATCTCCTTTAAACAAGTTATACTTGATTAGACATTCTCTTTTTGCATCTTCCTGCGCATTTGTTTTTGCAGAAACAAAAAATATAGTTGCTGCTAATAAAAACGTAATTTTCTTCATTTTGTTCGTTTTAATATTGTTAATCAATCTTTCTTTTAATGAACCAATTCGTGTCTGTCAAAGATAAACTTAATCTAAAATTAAAATAATTTTCTTCTATTAAATTATTTTCTATGGTTCCTCGTTTACCAAATTCAAAACCCATATTTACTGTAGACAATCTCTTTAATGGTAATCCTAAACCAAAAGATATGCCAAAATCCTGAATTTCTGTAAAATTCACTCCATTTCCAACACCATCGACTAACAAGCCTGTATTTTCCATACGCACACCAGCTCGATAAGTAACTCTTTGCCAATAACTTGAAATAGAATTTATTTTAGGTAAATAAAAACCACCTAAAGCCATTCTATTAGATTTTCCGTATTGAAAAGCTCCATTTGTATTCGCTAATAACCCGTTTGTAGAAATGGCATCTTGGCTTTCATATTCTACACCTGCATACCATTTATCAAGTTTTCCAAGACCTATTCCCAATGTAGACTGTAAAGGGAAATTAAATTTACCATCAATTTGGGAGGCAGAAATGGTATCTCTTGGGAATTCTGAACCTACTCCCGAAAAAGTTAATGAATACAAATAATCATTTCCTGTAGCATTTAAATCATTACCAAATTTTACGGTTGCACCTGCATTTAGGACCAACTCATTTTTTAAATCTTTTTGATATTGTGCTCCTAATTTAACAGAACCCCCTCTTAAATTAATTACTTCTTCGTATTTAGTTGCTAGCGCTACATCCTCTCTTTGATTAATAATACTATTTTCAACATTACCAAAACTAAAATCAGCTTCAATACCGAAAGAGAGTTCTTTTAAAACTTTAATTCCGAAACTACCATAAAATCTATTTACGCCCCCGCTTCCTTCGTACAAAGAAATTTCTGTGGTATTTCCATCAATATCTAAAAGACTATTCGTTAAAGAGTAACCGACCGAAGATATCGGCTGCATTCCAAAAGAAAAACCTGCCTTTTCTCCGATAGGAAAAGCGAGCGCTACATAAGATAAACTTGTAGTGACACTACTTTGTTCTGTATTTGCACTTTTTATGGTTAAATCATTATTTAATACACCAAATGCATAAGTTGTGTATCTCAAGTCAGCGTAAGCTGCTGGATTTCTAAAATTTAAGTATTTATAATGGCTAAATGCAACGCCTATACCTCCCATCGCACTTTGCTCAACTGTTGCTGAATTAAATTGGTCTCCAATACCAAAATGAGAATACGGTGAAGAACTTGTTCTTTGCGCTGTAAAAGTCACAGAAGTAGATAGTAAAATAATTACTACAATATTTCTAATCATTTGTTTTTGTTAAAAATCAATATTTCATTTAATCCCTCAAGGAGAAAATTTTGATTGGCAAATATGCTACTTTTTAATTGTTTTGCCAAGAAATTTGTATCCCCTCCTGTTAAAACGACTGTTAAATGTAAATATTCTTTTTTATATAGCATAATAACGCCTTCAATTTCCTGAATTACACCATTTACAATACCAGAATTTATACTCTCATTTGTGCTATTACCAATAAAATTATTGGGTTTATTTATTTCCAAAAGGGGTAATTTTGATGTAAATGCATGAAGCGATTTATATCTCATTTCTATACCCGGAGAAATTGCTCCTCCTAAATATTCAGCATTTTTATTTATAAAATCGAAAGTAATACAGGTCCCTGCATCTATTATTAGAACATTTTGCTTCGGAAATTTAAGTACAGCACCAAATACTAATGCAATTCTATCAACACCTAAAGTATTTGGAGTTGCATATAAATTTTTAAATGGGGTTTCAATTTTTGATGAAACAACCATGAAATCTATCAATTCATGAAGCTTTTCAATCTTTTTTGATCTGCTCAACCCAACACTTGACATGATTCCTAAAGTAATTTTATAGTTTTTAATTATTTTTTTTACTTCGGATATAATTCTACTTTTATTAAAAGCATAAATATAGACAAGGGTATGCCCCTCAAAAACAGCTGCTTTGACTCTAGTATTTCCAACATCAATAATTAAGTTCATTCTTCTTTTTGAGGAAATTCAAAAATACAATAGATTTTTTTAAATTTTCGTTAGTAAATGTCAAAAAACATTTTATATTTGCATCCGCTAAGGCGATGGTACCTTAGCTCAGTTGGTAGAGCAAAGGACTGAAAATCCTTGTGTCCCTGGTTCGATTCCTGGAGGTACCACTTAAAAACCCTGTAAACTCAATGTTTATAGGGTTTTTTCTTTTTAGGGTGCTAATAAAAAAACCGCTTCTAAATGAATAAAGAGGGTTTTTAATAGATATTTTAAACCCACCCATTGTCATAAAGCCTTAAAAAAATGTCACCAAACATCCTTTTTTATTTTTTGAAAACAAAAAATTGCGCTTTCCGCCCTAAAAATATCCTTAAAGCATACTTTTTTGTTTTTTCGATAGCACTTAATGATAGTGCCCCTGAAAATCTACCAATCATAGTCCCACCCCAATAGTAGGCCAGAAAGTTTTTTGCGATCACTTCTTCTAACCCCATTATACTTTCTAAACCGATGAAATTTATCAAAAAACTACCAAAAGCCACTTCGCCGCCAACATACATGAAAATAGCCAATGTACCATAGGAAAGATTTTTGAATTTTAATGCGCCTGCCCCTTTTACCACTTCATCTTCATTTACAAACTTTGGAAGTTTTACAAACTTAAAAACAACAGCCCCAACAAAGAAAATCAGTCCGAAAATAATATAAGGAATTTTCACAGCTTCACCACCAGATGAACCATGAGAAAAGAAATATTCATACATTAAATAACCGCCCAAAAATGGGGCAATAGTAGTTCCTAAAGAGTTAAACGCTTGAGACATATTCAAACGTGAAGATGCCGTTTCTGGTCTTCCTAAAATTGCTACATACGGATTTGCTGCAATTTGCAGCATAGTAAAGCCTAGACCTAAGATAAATAGTGCTCCTAAAAAGAAACCATACATTTTAAACTCAGCTCCAGGAAAAAACAACAGGCATCCTAAACCAGAAATTCCCATGTCAATAAAAAGATTTTCAACAGCTTTAAAAGAATACGAATAAAACCCAGAAATTTCCGTTTGTGATTGCGCTCCAATAATATCATCCCTGAAAACTCCCCCGAAGGAAACCTTATTGTTTTCAGTATTTATTTTAGCAGTTAATAAAGTTGTTCCAGGAGCTCCAGTAAAACCAATCCACCGCGAGGTATGAAATAAGTCAAATGTTTTTTTTGTAGCGTATTGAGCAGGATTATGTATAACGTCAGCAAAAAGTGAACTAGTTATCACTTTTTGCTGACGTTATACACCTGTAGCATCAACGAAAGCTTTAAACTGTCGGTTGGTCACTTCTGTTATATCAATAAAAAAACCATCAACTTTCACTTTGTGAGACGGTTTCTCTCTTGGCATTGCATATTGATCAGTATCTTTTGCCCCTTGTAAAAAGGTTTTACTTTCTACCCAAACCATATTTTTAGGTGCTTTTATTACTGATGATTCTTTGAAACTGGTATCTTCAGTTTTTTCATTTTTACAACTATAAATAATTAATAAAACTATAGAAATGAAGATAAAATTTCTTTGAAATATATTTTTATGATGATACATATACTGACTTTTAATTGTTTTCTTTAATGTATTTATACTTATTTCTCTTTTTGACTATTTAATGAAAACCCGCTTTAGGCTTTACTATTTCCTTATTTTTCGATTTCCATTTTGAACTGTAAAATCCATAAAACATGATATATATATAGCAAAGTAACGGCACTATAAATGATCCTTGTAGCCCTATAATATCAGCTAAAATACCCTGAATTAGCGGTACTAATGCTGCTCCCAAAATAGCCATGATTAATAGAGATGACCCCTGACTTGTATATTTTCCTAACCCATCAATAGCAATGGTGAAAATATTTGACCACATGATGGAGTTAAAAACCCCAACAGCTATCAAAGCCCACATAGCAAGACTGCCAGATGAAGATATAGCTAATGCAATTAAAAACATACTTATACTAGCAAATAAACCTAATGTTCTGCCTGCAATCCCTTTCCCGATAACAAATGCCACAAAATTAAGTCCTATTATAGCAATATAAGGAAGCACGGCTTGAAATTCCATACCCGTAATAAAGAAAATCAAAGTAAAGGAAAGCACCGATAAAACTATCATTAAAGCATACTTTTTTGTTTTTTCCATAGCACTTAATGATAGTGCCCCTGAAAATCTACCAATCATAGTCCCACCCCAATAGTAGGCCAGAAAGTTTTTTGCAATCGCTTCTTCTAACCCCATAATATTGTCAAGTCCTATAAAGTTTATTAGAAAACTTCCAATAGCAACTTCACCACCAACATACATAAAAATAGCAATGGTTCCATAGGAAAGATTTTTAAATTTTAAAGCACCTGTCCCTTTTACCACTTCATCTTCATTTACAAACTTTGGAAGTTTTACAAACTTAAAAACAACAGCACCAACAAAGAAAATCAGTCCGAAAATAATATAAGGAATTTTCACAGCTTCACCTCCAGATGAACCATTAGAAAAGAAATATTCATATATTAAATAACCTCCCAAAATAGGGGCAATAGTAGTTCCTAAAGAGTTAAACGCTTGAGACATATTTAAACGTGAAGATGCAGTTTCTGGACTTCCTAATATAGACACATACGGATTAGCCGCAATTTGCAACATGGTAAACCCAAGTCCTAATACAAAAAGCGCTCCTAAGAAAAGACCATACATTTTAAACTGAGCTGCGGGATAAAACAATAAGCACCCTATACCAGAGACAACTAGTCCAATAATAATTCCATTTTTATATCCAATTCTATTTATGGGATCTCCAATTTTTAAGGACATCAAATAATAGATTGAAGAACCAATGAAATATGCACCAAAAAAGCAAAACTGAATAAGCATAGCCTGCCAGTACTTCAAGACAAAAATTTCTTTTAAATAGGGTATCAAAATATCATTCATACAGGTTAAAAAACCCCACATAAAAAATAAAGTGGTTAAAATGATAAGGCTCGATGTGTAATTCTTTTTTGCTTCCATGGTTATTTTGTTATAAGTTAATTTACTTGAAGGCTCATTAGCGTATCTATCGGCCTTTACTTCTATTAGTTGGTTTTTTTTAATTATTTTTTTTAAAGTTATTTATCTTTTGTCCAATATTCTAAAGCGTTAATTGCTTTATACCATCCCTTAATATCTTTATTAATATTTTCTCTTTCAGAAGTAGGATTAAAATACTGATCGATTTGCCAGATGTTCTGAATTTCTTCGGGATTTTTCCAATAGCCAACAGCTAATCCTGC
>JBNMNO010000136.1:0-6176 GCA_051275695.1 Mariniflexile sp. | reverse complement strand
AGATACTTTATAGTTTGATTATCAGTGGTTGTAATTCTGACTTTGGTATCTGCTCTTACTGCTTCTTCAAGAGTAATATTAGCAGATTTATAAACTGTAACACAGCCTTGAAACAATATTAATAGCGAGAAAAATAGTGCGACTACTTTTAATTGTCTTGTTGATATTTTCATAATTGCGGACTTTAAATTAATATTCAATTACAGATTAAATCGGTCCAATATGTAGAAAAGAGTAAGTTAAGTTACATCATTTATTTCAATTTATTACATATTATTTATTTATAATAATAGGCTAAAGATGAAAACTTTTTTTATTAAATTTTGCAGCATACTTGTCAAGACTACCACCGTATTTAAAAGGTCGCACTTCTATTATGGTGTTATGTTTAGTATCATAAACCACCTCAATAAAGAACACGTCTATGGCGTAACAGTTAATGCGAAAGTTTTGAGTAATGTGTTGGTTTAACGCTATTTCTAAAGTATTATAAATACTAAAATTCTGACAACCAGACAGTTAAACCCTTTAAAAGGGTTTTAGGCGTTATAATAGTGTATCCGAATATGCTTATTGTACCATTGTGCATCACTAACTAAAAAGCGATCATTTGTTATCTCTCAAACAAACAAAAAATGGGTTGATTCAAATTACAGACTTTTTATAAACCCATATTTTTATGAAAAAATTACTTATTTTATTTGTAGGCATTTTAGTGCTTGCATCATGTTCAAATGAAAGTGTTGTTGCCGAAGAAGCCTTAGTAGCAGCAGAAGAAACTGCAGAAACAACAACGGACTCAGGTCTTTTCTCAAGAGAAGGTGTTAAGGTATCTGTATGCCACAAAAATGGAGGCGAAATTGTGATTGATGAGGCAGCCTTAAATACACACATTGCTCATGGCGATGCGGTAGATAGAGATGGTGATGGTTTTTATGATGTTGAAAACCCTTGTTCTCAAATAGATTGTGACGATAATGCTTACTCACCAGATAATTCTTGTGCGCCACCAGAAGAAATAGGAGACCAATATAAAGGTGGTTTGGTTTTTTACTTTTTTGTAGAAGGAGATGCAGAATATATAGAAGGAGAAACACACGGCTTGGTATGTGCTTTATCAGATTATAAGACAAGTGTAGAATGGGGCTGTAATTTAGATGATTTATTACGTGTTCCTAATTTTTATTGTGATACAGATTTTGATGATTGTCAAGATTTTAGTCGTCTTGATGGTCCTGGTGCAGATATAGGATATGGTGAGCGTAATACTATTAGCATATTACTTGATTGCTTTGATCACGATGCTGCCAAAGCAGCCCGCTCCTATGGTGAAGAATGGTTTTTACCGAGTATACAAGAGTTAAATAAAATGTATGTAAATAAAAATACTTTAGAGGCCGTCGAGGGATTTGACGCCTTTTCTAGTTACTACTGGAGTTCTACGGAGGGCAATTACAATGCAGCGTGGGCAAAGGATTTCAATTTGGTTTTGGGTAATAGGCAATACGTGAAGGCCAGCCCAAACGTTAGCGTGCGTGCAGTTCGGGCTTTTTAATTATTTAACAATTTATCAATTTATAAAACTCCTCATTTATTTGGGGAGTTTTTTTGTTTTAGTAATAGTTATTAAAACTTTGCGGCATACTTGTCAAGACAAGGTTTGTGCTGTTTCGGTTTCTATTTGTAGTGGGCGTATTTTATGAAATTAAATATAATTTATGGTTTTATATAACCTAAGTATTGGTAAGAAAATATTTATAAGTACTTATATTTGAATTGTTTATAGTTATTTATTCAATTTTTTTTCGTACTTTAGAAGTCAGCAACTACAATAAACACCGTTAAGTAATTTTTAGTTTAGTATTAATTAATTAATCTATTAACTTATTACTTACCCCCATGTGATTATTGTAGTTGTTTATTTTTAGATCTTTTATAAATTTCTAAAAATTAAATGCAACTTCTATTCTTCTAAAAGCAGGGGACATTCAAAATTATTGTTTTGCCAAAACGTATCTATGTGGTTTTCTGTTAACTCAATAATCTCGTATAGAGGTAGTCCGCTAAAACAAAAAACGGTTAAAATGGCGAAAACTACTTCTTTTGCCTGTTCAGAATTTACCTCATCTCGTTTTATAAAATGTATTAATTGCTTGTAAACACTTGTCAAGACTCTTACCGTTGTTAAAACTTCTAACGTCTACGTTAACAAATTTCACCTGCAAATGTTAAATACTGTTAATTTATTACTTTGTTATACATAGTACTGTAACAAATTTTATTTAACGTCGTCTATTGAGTATAATGTAAGTTTAAAAACTAGAAATTATGAGAACCAGTACTAAAATTAAAAGTTGTGATAGGAGCATTAAGAAACAATATATCTATACCTATAGTAATATTAGCATTCCTATATTTATGAATAAACCCATACCTAATAGATAATAACTAAAAGTAGAACAAACCATTAACCATTAAAATATAGAAATTATGAGAACTTCAAACAATCAACATTTCCCAAGAACCTTTAATCAATCAAAAAGTTACACTTGGAATAACGAAAGAAGATATAAATAAAAAATATTTATAGTAAACAAACCATCATTAACCATTAAAATATAGAAATTATGAGAACTTTAAACAATAATCATTTCCCAAGAACATTTAATCAATCAAAAAGTTACACTTGGAACAACGAAAGAAGATATAAATAGAAATATTTATAGTAAACAAACCATCAATCATCAACAATCATAAAAAAGGATGCTGTTAATTCAGATCCTTTTTTTTTGTTTAAAATTTGGAGCTTACTTGTAAAGACTATGACCGTATATAAAACTTCTTATTTCTGTTATGGTGTTATTTTAGATTTATAAACCACCTAACAGTAAACTTGTTGATGGCACACAGCAAATCTTAATATCTTGAGTCATATAGCGGCTTAAAAACAGAAAGCTCTTGATTATAACAACCATGAGCCTTCGTAATTTCGTCCAAGAAATAATTAATAGCACTCAAATTTAATAATAGTGTAATTTTAAAAACACATCAATTTTAACTAATATAGTTGCTAAGTTAACTATAACTATGTTGGCGTAGGAAGAGATGACGGATATAATGAAGGAGAGTTTTTAGCTATTTTTTATAATAAAAGCACGTATAATGTTTTAAAATCTTCTACGTTTTGGCTTTCTGAAAAACCAGATGAAGTTTCAATGGGCT
The DNA here is from genome assembly GCA_051275695.1 of Mariniflexile sp. Taxonomy (GTDB): domain Bacteria; phylum Bacteroidota; class Bacteroidia; order Flavobacteriales; family Flavobacteriaceae; genus Mariniflexile. The sequence continues at coordinate 2,954 of JBNMNO010000136.1, read as the reverse complement.
GGGATGCCGTAAGTAACAGGGTTTGTACCTATGCCTTATTTGAAAACGCAAAAACCCAAGAACAGTTCTATGTGTTTATCACGCATTTTGCTCATGTTGGAGTTGAAGCAAGAAAGAATAGCAGATATTAATTTAGAAAACCATATGGTTGTTTTAATGGGCGATTTTAAGTGATTCAAAAAATTGTAAATATCCATCTGATTATTTGCCAGTTTTAATTAAAGCAGCTATTAATTAGGTATATCTAAATACTTAAGTATTTTATTCACAGCACCTTTATTGCTTCTAATATATTCTAAATTGTTACTTCCAGAATCCAGTCTTTTTTTCTCGTTATCAATTAAATCATTCAATAGCGCATTAAACTCTAGTTGATTTGAAATTGAAAACATACCCGCGTTGTCAATCATTTCCTGGGCTTCAGGAAATTTAGAGTGATGGCTTCCAATAATTATGGGAATACCAAAAACAGCTGGTTCTAAAGTGTTGTGTAACCCAGTTGTACCCATCGCGCCACCAACATAAGCAATGTCGGCATAACTGTATATTTTCGAAAGGATCCCGATGGTGTCAATAATAAATACCTGAGCAGTTTTAACTTGTTTTTTGTCTTTTTCAGAAAACAAAACACTTTCAACTGTTAGTTTATCTTGAATATTTTTTATTTGAACTAACTTTATATTATGAGGTGCAATAATAAATTTTACATCTTTTGAAGCTTCAGAATTAATAAAATTAATAAATAATTCATCGTCTTCTGGCCAAGAACTACCAGCAACAACACATAGTTGGTCTTGCTTAAATGCTTCAATAAAATCTAAGATATTATCTTGTTCTAATTGACTGGAAACCCTATCAAAACGGGTGTCTCCAGAAACAGTTACTTGATTGTAATTTATAGATTCCAGTAAAGTTTTAGACTTTTCATTCTGGGTAAAAATATGTTCAAAAGCAAATAAAGCATCCCGTAATTGTTTTCCATAAACTTTAAAGAACGACTGGTTGTCTCTAAAAGCTGCCGATATTAAAATAGCCCGTAATTTTCTGTTTTCTAATTCATTTAAAAAATTTGGCCAGATGTCATATTTAACAAAAACGGTGAGTTCGGGATGAACACTGTCTAAAAATTGTTTTGCATTTGCTTTTGTGTCCAATGGAAGATAAACCACAACATCTGCTATGGGCGAATTTTTTCGAATGTCGTAACCCGAAGGCGAAAAAAAACTGAGTACAATTTTATGCTTGTTATAATGGGTTCTTAATGCCTTAAAAACAGGAAGTCCTTGTTCATATTCGCCTAAAGACGCGCAGTGAAACCAGAGAGTTTTGTTATTAGGCTGTAAACTTTCATTAAGAGTTTTAAAGGTGTATTGGCGGCCCATAACACCACTTTTAATTTTTTCGTTAAAAGGTGATGCACATTTTAAAGCAAAACGGACAAGATAAATACCAATGTTATAAATAAAACCCAATTCTTTATTTTTTGATGCTAAAATACATTTCTTTGAAATAATTTCATTGGTTACCGTGTACTAATTTTGTAATTTCGTGCCTTATTAAATTATAGTATAGAAGTTTGTAAAGTGAGCATTTCTATACTCGATAATTATTATAATTTTTTTAGATGAAAAAAATTCAAATGGTTGACCTTAAAGGTCAGTATAACGAAATTAAGGAAGTCGTAAACGCCTCAATTCAAGAGGTTTTAGAAACAACTACATTTATAAACGGACCTAAGGTTCATCAATTTCAAAAAAATTTAGAACAATATTTAGGTGTTAAGCACGTGATTCCATGCGGTAATGGTACCGATGCTTTGCAAATAGCCATGATGGGTTTAGGCTTGAAGCCTGGTGATGAGGTTATTACTGCCGATTTTACCTTTGCAGCAACCGTTGAGGTGATTGCCTTATTGCAATTAACCCCTGTTTTAGTGGATGTAAATGAAGATGATTTTAATATTAATATTGAAGCCATTAAAAAAGCCATTACACCAAAAACAAAAGCCATTGTGCCGGTGCATTTATTTGGACAATGTGCTAATATGGAAGCGATAATGGAAATTGCTAAAGCCCATAATTTATATGTAATTGAAGACAATGCACAAGCCATTGGAGCAACATATACCTTTAAAAATGGTAAAAAAGCGCAGGCAGGTACCATGGGTCATGTAGCATCTACTTCGTTTTTTCCATCTAAAAATTTAGGATGTTATGGGGACGGGGGCGCTATTTTTACGAACGATGATGATTTAGCACATATAATTAGAGGTATCGTAAATCATGGTATGTACGAACGTTACCATCATGATGTGGTGGGCGTAAATTCGCGTTTAGATAGTATTCAGGCAGCAGTTTTAGACACCAAACTTCCGCATTTAGATACCTACAATAAAAAAAGACGCCAAGCAGCTATAAAATATAATAAAGCTTTCGCTGGCATAAAAAGCATCATCACACCAAAATTGTCAAATGGTTGTGCTGAAATTTGCGATTCTTGTGATTGTCATGTGTTCCATCAATATACCTTACAAGTAAAAGGTGTAGACAGAGATGGGTTAGTAAAGCATTTAAATGAAAAAGGCATTCCTTGTGGTGTGTATTACCCAATTCCACTTCATTTACAAAAAGCGTATGTAGACACCAGATATAAAGAAGAAGATTTTGTGGCAACCAACCAATTGGTAAAAGACGTTATTTCATTACCAATGCATACCGAATTAGATGACGAACAAATAGCTGAAATAACGTCAACAATTATAAAATTTATAAATGGATAAAATATTAGTTACCGGGGGGTTGGGATTTATTGGCTCTCATACGGTTGTAGAGTTACAAAACGAAGGCTACGAAGTGGTTATTATTGACGATTTATCAAACTCATCAATAAAAGTATTAGATGGTATTACAGCTATTACAGGTAAAACACCTCTTTTTGAAAAGTTTGATTTAAAA
>JBNMNO010000135.1:0-6207 GCA_051275695.1 Mariniflexile sp. | reverse complement strand
GTAATGTCAACAATTTTCCATCTGTGAGTTAACTCATTAAACGGTGCTACGTTGGCAAAAAGCATACCCAAGTACAGACCTTCGTTTTTATATGTTAACCAAGAACCAGCTGTTACACCATTATTTGGATCGGTCACTTTAATTCGTCCACTTTCTAAAAAATTAACAGTGTACATCGCATAGTTTATTGTGGGATCTTGAGCATGGATTAAACCATCGTCGTATTTAGCAACTTCCCATGTACTCGATATAAGTACATCTTCAACATAATTTAAATCGTCATCGGCACCAAAACAATGTTTCTCTAACACCATTCTATTATTAGCGTTCTCAAGTTTTATTAAACCTGGCTCCAAGAAAGTAATTAACCATTCTAGTTTTAAATCTGGTCTGCCATCAAGCGTTATTTTTAAAATGAAACCTATATTTCTAATGCCTACTTCGTAAGTGCCAGAAACAAGCTCGCCATTTACTCTAATTTTAACCTCATTATTTGGCAAGAATTTTAATGGTGTACCTATGTAATCTTTTTCATTATCGGCACCTTCTACACTTAAACGTGCAACTCTCCAGTAACATTCTTGTAAATAGTTTTCTATTCGTTCTTTTGTAATATCATAAACGATATCGCAATTTTTCTTTAAGATAATTCTGTTACCACCAGCTTGATATAATTTGATTTTACCTGGTTCTAAATCATATACAAACCATTCTAATGTAAAGTCTACAAGGGTGTCAAATTCTAATTTTATTAAAGCACCATGCTCTGTTACACGTGTTGCCCAAGTTCCTGTTAAAACATCACCACCTTTAGCATAAACCTTAACCACATTTTCTTCTTTAAATACCATTACATAATCACGGTATTGGTCAATATTATCTTCATTTCTCTCTAATTCATAAACAACCCAAGGACATGTTTTTAAAAGCGCATCCAAACGTTCTTTAGTAAAATCGTCGTCACCATAATCGTTATTATCATCTTCATTACAAGCATCTTTAGCGTCTCTAATAGTACTCTCTAATTCTCTATTATTATTTACAACAACAATAGAACCATCTGCTAGCTCCATCGTAACAGGGAAGTTAAGACTTGCGAAAACCTCTGCATTTCTTACACGTTTTATAAAATAGTGTAATTGTCTGTCGTTTTCTATATTAACTACGTCTACAACCTGAAATTGCGTATTATACACTGAAAACGAGATAGGGTACTGAAAATCGATACATTCAATATCGTCGTCTGGTTCGTCTTCTCCGGTACACTCTTGAACTAAATTTTCTAATTCTTGACGATTGTTAATTACAATCTCGGAATAATCAGATGAAATAATTTTTATAGGAAAGATAATATCCAGATAATCGTCATCGTCATCAAATTTGTTAAAAATGGCCTCAATAAGTTTATAGTCTTCCTTAGAATCTATAATAATTTCAAGACCATTCACAACAACGGTTACTGGCAATTCAATAGATAAACAACTTGCTTTATCAATAATATTATCGTCAGATCCATCCATTTTAGAAGTAGAACTAATTAAACTTGTTAACTCTGATGTAGCAACAAGGGCTTCTTCTTGTGTAGGTTCAGTTATACTGATTTCTTCGTTCTGACATGAAGAGAACAATAAAAGGGCAAAAAAAGGTACTAGTAATAATAATTTAATTTTAGTTTTCATGATACTTGATTTTGGGTTAAACATAGCTTTTTGAATATAAAACAGGATAACTTCAAAAATTCCTACCCTTTGATTTGTTTTTTTTTATTTTAGTACACGAATTACATATAAATAATGGAGAAACAATTACACGATACTATTTGCGAAGAGCGATTATTTTCTTCAATATTTAACAAATACGCTAAAGATTTACATAACTTTTTATATTATAGGTATGGCGATTTGCTAAATCCAAAAGATAAAGTACAGGAAGCTTTTGTTAAGCTCTGGGAACATTGCGCAAAAGTTTCACCCGATAAAGCAAAGAGTTTTGTTTTTACAACTGCCAATAATTTAATGTTGAACGAAGTGGCACACCAGAAGGTTGTTTTGAAGCATCAGAAAACCAAACCAAAAATGTACACTAATGAGAATCCTGAATTTTTAATGATGGAAACTGAGTATCATACTAAACTACAAAAAGCACTCTCCAATTTAACCGACGCTCAACGTGAAGCATTTATGATGAATCGGGTTGAAGGCAAACGTTTTAAAGAAATTGCAGAGATTTTAGATATTTCTACCAAAGCAGTTGAAAAACGTATTTATGGTGCTTTGGAGAAATTGAGAAAGGATATTAAGGAGCTGTAGCCAATAAAATCAAATGGAAGTAACAATATTTGAAATTACCAAAATGGACTGTCCTTCTGAAGAAAATTTAATTCGGATGAAATTGGACGGTATTTCAAACATCAAAAATTTAGAATTTGATATTCTTAATAGAAAACTAACTATTTTTCATAATGGTGGCATCAAAATTATAGAAAAATCAATAATAGAATTAAATCTAGGAGAAAAAAAACTAAAAACTAAAAAAACAGACCGAACCTATTTTACCGAAGATACTAATCAAAGAAAATTACTCTGGACCGTTCTTGCTATCAACTTTGTGTTCTTTTTATTAGAAATAACAACTGGATTAATTTCCAAATCAATGGGATTGATTGCAGACAGTTTAGATATGCTGGCCGATTCATTTGTATATGGAATTAGTCTTTTTGCAGTTGGCGGAACTTTGATAAGAAAAAAACAAATTGCAAAAATTGCAGGAATTTCTCAAATAACGCTTGCAATAATTGGATTTGCAGAAGTGTTACGGCGGTTTTTATTCGAATCGGAAAACTTACCCAATTATTCCACTATGATAATTGTTTCTATTTTCGCTTTAGTGGCCAACGGGATTTGTCTCTATCTACTTCAAAAATCTAAAAGTAAAAAGGAAGCACATATGAAAGCAAGCATGATTTTTACTTCAAATGATGTTATTATAAATTTAGGAGTTATTTCTGCTGGTCTACTGGTCCATTGGCTAAATTCAAATAAGCCAGATTTAATTATAGGAACCATTGTTTTCGTTTTAGTTATACAAGGAGCACTAAGAATATTAAAGTTAGGAAAGTAAAAAATATAATGAAAATCTTAGAATTGAAATTATTTTTAAATTTAGGGTAGGGAAAAACAAAAGTTAACTGTTATATAATTGTATTACGACATCATGAACAAAGAAACTTTAATATCGAAATGGTTAAATAACGATCTAAATGATCAGGAACTTGAGGCGTTTAAAACCCTTGAAGATTATGCTGATTTAGTTAAGTTATCCGATAGCATGCAAGCTTTTAAGGCGTCAGATTATGATACCTCAAAAGAACTTGACAGTGTTTTATCTACTATTAGAAGCAGTAAAAAACAACCAACACATTGGGTAAAACCATTGATGCGTGTTGCAGCAATTCTTGCTATTTGCTTTAGCTTATACTATTATACAACTACAATAGACACCACTATAACAACAGAATTTGCTCAAAAAACAACTATTGAGCTTCCTGACGCTTCGAGTGTGTCGTTAAATGCAAAATCCCTCTTAGCATTCAATAAAAATTCATGGAAAAATGAACGCGAAGTAACCCTTGAAGGCGAAGCTTTCTTTAAAGTTGCTAAAGGTTCCTCATTCCATGTTATAACAAAAACCGGAACCGTAAGGGTTTATGGAACTCAATTTAATGTAAAACAACGGGATAATTATTTTGAGGTTATTTGCTACGAAGGATTAGTTGGCGTTACTTTCAATTCTCAAGAAACTAAATTGAAGCCTGGCGACAGTTTTTTAATTATTGATGGGAAACAAATTGCTAAAGAAAAAGAAAACAACGCAAACCCTTCGTGGTTAAATAACGAAAGCACCTTTAAAAGTTTACCATATAAAGAAGTTTTAGCAGAATTTGAAAGACAGTATAATGTTGCTTTCACACTATTGAATATTGATACAAACCAATTATTTACTGGTAGTTTTGCACACAATAATATAGAGGTGGCTTTAAAGGCGATTACTTTACCTTTGCACGTAACCTATAGTAAAACAAACCATACTATACTATTAAAGCGTGAGTAGAAAAGGACTCCTTTCTGTTTTTTATTTACTATTTTTTTTGAATGTTGTCTACCTAAATGCGCAAATAGTTCAAAAAGAAAAACAATCGCTTATCTCCATTTTAAAAATTCTTGAAACACGATACGGTATTAGTTTTTCTTTTATCGATGATACGATTAAAGACAAAGAAACAACGCTTCCTGATTCCGATTTAATATTGGAAGAAGCCTTAAAATTACTTAAAATTGATACACAATTAGATTTCCAATTATTAGACAAACGATTTGTTGTTATAAAAAAAGTTGTTCAATCCGAAACTAATTTATTTAGAATACAGCGCCTTGAGGAAGTCATTGTTAGCAACTACTTAACGACCGGTATTTCAAAATTTAATGATGGTTCTATTACAATAAAACCCGAAACATTTGGTATTCTTCCCGGGTTGATAGAACCCGATGTTTTACAAACCATTCAAGCACTCCCAGGTGTTTTAAGCAGCGACGAAACCGTTTCCAATATAAATGTTCGCGGTGGCACACACGACCAAAATCTGCTGCTTTGGGATGGTATTAAAATGTATCAATCGGGGCACTTTTTCGGGTTGATTTCCGCCTTCAACCCCTATACAACAAAGCGAATTAATGTTTACAAAAATGGTGCAAGCGCGAAATATGGCGATGGGATTTCTAGTGTTATCGACATGCAGTTACCTAACGACATAGACAACGAATTTAAAGCAGGATTGGGATTTAATTTAATAAATGCCGATGGTTTTGCTAAAATTCCATTATCAAAAAAAACAGAATTACAAGTATCTGCCCGTCGTTCGGTTACCGATTTAATTTTAACGCCTACTTACGACCAATACTTTAAACGAATATTTCAAGATTCTGATTTAACAAATTCTAAAAACAACAACAATTCAATTACACAAAATGAACAGTTTTATTTTTATGATGTTAATGTGAAATTCTTATACAACATTACTAAAAAAGACAGGATACGAATTCATTTTTTAAACGTAAATAACAAATTAAATTACGAGGAGCAATCCACCATAAATGATAGAAACGAAGCCTTTAACAGCAAACTGTCGCAGCAAAATCTTGCTACCGGAATAACCTATACTAAAGATTGGAATGAATCACTTTCAACTACCTCACAATTTTATGTGTCTAATTACGATTTAGACGCCACTAACTACGATATTACTAACAATCAGCGCTTAATTCAAGAGAACGAAGTATATGATGGTGCTGCAAAAATAGATATTAATTATGCGCCAAATCATCAACTAAAAATTAATGGGGGTTATCAATTTACTGAAGTGGGCATTAGCAATTTAGAGGATGTTAATAATCCCGTTTTTAGAAGTTATATAAAAGAAGTTATACGCAGTCATGCTGTTTATGCCGAAACTGGTTTGTTGTCAAACAACGCAAAAACGAATTTAAAATTAGGTGCACGATTAAACTACATTCAAAAATTTGATATGTTGTTTGCAGAACCCAGATTAAGTTTTAGCCAACGGTTTTTAAATAATTTCAGAATTGAAATTTTAGGTGAATTCAAAAGTCAGACTACCACACAAATCATCGATTTACAAAACGATTTTTTGGGTATTGAAAAACGCCGATGGGTTTTATCTAACAATAGTACGATTCCCGTTTTAAAAAGCAAACAAGCTTCGGCAGGTATTCATTTTAATAAAAACAAATTACTTATAAGTGGTGAAGCTTATATTAAAAAAGTCCATGGAATTACTACTCGAAGTCAGGGGTTTCAAAACCAATATCAATTTGTAAATAGTACTGGAAGTTATGAAATTAAAGGCATCGACTTTTTATTGAACAAACAATTTAGTGATATTGTTAGCACTTGGATTTCATACTCATATAGCACAAATAATTATATGTTTGAAGCTTTAAATAATGGTAAATCGTTTCCTAATAACGTCGACATAAAACATGTGGTTGATTTTGCAGGCACCTTTACCCATAACAATTTCAAATTGGCGATGGGTTTAAATTGGCATTCTGGGAAACCTGTTACACTACCCGATCCAAATGACGACCCTAATGATAATGAAATAACCTATTCCAACCCAAACAGCTCAAA
>JBNMNO010000134.1:0-6263 GCA_051275695.1 Mariniflexile sp. | reverse complement strand
CCCACAATTCCCGCCTTTTTCTGATTACCTTTACTTAAATCGCGTAAATATTTTTTCTGTTTTAATATTTCACCATGAAAAAAATCTTCAAACTGTGCTAAAAGAGTATCAACATCTGCTTTATTTTGGTTTCGCAATTCCCCAATAAAATAAAAATATTCTTCGGCTGTTAAATAGCCAATTAAAAAGCTTTCATCAATAAAAGATGATGTAAATGGTTTCCAGTCTTCACTTTCATGAACCAGCACATTATTGTTTTTAACATGTCCGGTTGTTGGCTGAATTAAATCTAAAAGTAAGCTAAAATACGTGGTTTTACCAGCCCCATTATTACCCACTAAACCAAAACTTTGACCTTTAGGAATTTCTAATGATTCTATATTTAAAACTAAATTGTTATTGTATTTTTTTGATAAGTTTGATGTTGTTATCATGACCTAAATGTTTTTAATCGTTGATTAATTTTTTTCTGCAAACGCTGCAATTGTTTTGTATTTCCCTTTTTGATAGACATTTTCAATTTTACTTAAAAAGAAATTTTTAAATACAATTCCCAAAACACCACTTAATGCCAAAACTAATAGTCCCACTTCAAAATTGATTACCTTATAAGGTATATAAAAAAGAATCATTGGTAGCAGTAGTTTTGGTAACGCAATAAGCATTTGAGTGGGGTTAAAGCCATTGGTGTTTCCAAAAGCTTTAGCCTTTACATTTAACTCGATAGGCACTCTATTAAGAGCTCCGCCAAACAAGGTTATAAAAGAATTTAATCCAATATTAAATAACGCCCCTGCAGCAATCATTCCAAAAATTTTCCAACCAAAATACAAGTAGGGTGTGCTTAGTACAAACGAAAAGGCTACAGCAACCACCATCAAATACCACTTGGATTCTAAATATTTTCTATAAGGAATATTTTGGCTCATTAACAATTTGTAATATTCGCTATCCCAGGAAGGCACCAATTGTCCAAATGTCATTAAAAATCCGCCAGTTACAAACATAGATGCAAAGGCTAATATCGCAGGCATACTTTGATACGTTTCTTGAGTATAAAATATGAGTCCGTAAAACAAAAACATAAACGACATCATTAAAACCTGTTTTGGTCTTGCATTACGCCATATTAAGCGCACATCATTTTTTAAGAAAATGGCAATACTGCCAAAACGGTTTAACCAGGATAAATCGGTAGTACTGATTTTTTCAACTTTCTTGGAAATAGCGCCGTCTAAATAAAACTCTTTTTTAATGAATTTAAAATTAATGCGATATAACCCAACCAGTAAACCTAAGGGAATAAGTGCCAAATAGGGGTGATTATATAACGCATTAAACGCCATCCCTATGGGTTCTGACACTTTATAAATACCATAAAACTCTAAGCCGATTAAAACTGCTAAAACGCTTGCTATTATGTAAAAAAACGTGTTGTTTTTGTTAATCAAAAAATTAAGATAATTGACACTTAATGTGATACATATGATACTAAAAAACCAGCAAATAACATTTAAAACTGCATACCCTTTGACGAGCAATACAATACAAAAAGGAAGAAACAGTAAAATGGCTATAATATTAAAAAACGACAGGGTTGTTTTTCCTAATAGGTAATGCACTATCGTATTTCGCTTTATGGGTATAGTCATTAAAGGTTTAATATTCATTACAGGCAATTGCTGCATAAAAAACCTAATAACCAAATCGAATAATACCCAATAAATTAAAAAATTATTAGCTATTACTATCGGATCAGTATCTGGTATGGCTTTCTTTAAAATAAAAAATATACCCGCGCCTAAAAAAACAGCAATGCCTCCAAAATATAATGCGGCAAAAAATAGCAATATTTTAATTGCTATTCCTTTTTGAAAATAGGAAGCTCTGCTAAACTGTTTCCATTCTAAACTTAAAAACTGTTTAATCATACTAACTTTTAGTTATGTTTTTGTGCTATCTGGCTCACTTCCATTCCCCAAGATTGTCCAAAACCCATGGCCTTTTGGGTTAAGCCTAATTGTTTTTCGGCAAGTTTTTTGCCTAAATCGGTATGGTAAAATGTTACTAATTCTTTTATTTCATCTTGGGAAAACTCCGCCATATACAAATCTGCAATTTTATCGTATAATCCATCTAATGTGCCGGAAGCTTCTTTCATGTAGGCTTCTTTGTTTGCCTCAGGAATATTATACCCTATCTGATCAATAGCGTTTTCAAATGCAGTTCCTGCACCAGTCAACTTTATAAACTCAATAGTTTCAGCTTTAAATTCAGTGTTTTCTTGTGCTTGAGTAGCGACTGCTACCATAAATAAACCTACTAGTAAGATTTTTTTCATTTGATGATTTTAATGGTTAAAGTAATTAGATTGTAAGTAGTATTAATTTTAGATATGTTACACATTTTATACAAGTTTATATTCCGGATGCTCTTTTGATAATTTTTCCTTGAGATATGGAGAAACCACCTTAATAGAGACATACAACAACAAATTGTATATAATAAAACACAAAGAGAAAGACCATTGAGCTAATGGATCCCATTGTTTGTCAAAATTTATGATAGGCATATATATTCCTATATTTAACAAATAGATAAAGCCCCCTAATTGTGAAATAACACTTTCAAACAACCATTTTTTTCCTGTTTGTTTTTGAATTGTCTTTATTCGTTTTGATTCTTTTACCATATATAAAAAATAAAAACATAAGACAAAGAGCATTAATGAAACTGCAACATATTCTTTGTTTTCAAATAATTGAAATATTTCAAACAAAGCCCAAACACTAAAAGATGTTAGTATTATTTTAGGAAGTTTAAAATAATCTTTGAGACAATGCCACACTTCTTTTCTGTAATATGTTTCTAAAGCCTTTGTTTTTTGTTCTACAATCTCTGAAAAGCCAAACACCCCAAACTTATTAAATTCGTTTTTTAAAGCTTCATCAAACGTTAACTTCGGTTTTTCTTGCCATTGCTCTTCAATACCATTTGCTAAATGGTCTACCAACTCAGTTTGTACATCATACCATTCAACAAAGTGTTTCCTTGTAAATGTGTAAAGGGATTCTATTTGAATATTAGTAACTTTCATTTAAGCGATGCTTTTATGTTTTAGTTGGTCTCCTTTTGATAACTCTGGCATTACTCTAAACTAAATTTAGGGTTTAACAAGGCTTGCATCGTTGCCATGTAATTTTCTAATTCTGCAAGTTTGCTTACAGTTTCTTTTGCCCCTTGTTCAGTAAGTTTATAATACTTACGCAATCGGTTATCAACTTTAGCGACTTCAACATCCAATAATCCATCAGCTTCTAGTTTATGTAAAGAAGGATATAAAGCGCCTTCAGTAATTTTAAGTTCTCCATTCGTAAGTTCCTTTACCTTTTGTGTAATTTCATAACCATACATCTTATCATTCTCTTTTAAAAGCTTTAAAATAATAGTTGTTAAACTCCCTTTATATAAATTTGAATTTCCCATGGTTACTCAAATATATACATAATATCCTTATGTATGCATATCATATTAAATTATTTTTTTAATAATTATATCCTAAAAATGTAATGGCTTCATTATTTTTGTAAAAAATTAAGACATGTCATCATTCCACAAACTCACGATTAAAAACATAAAAAAAGAAGCTAATAACGCTATAAGTATTGCTTTTAATGTGCCAGAAACTTTAAAAGATACTTTTGCTTTTAAAGCAGGACAGTATATTACACTAAAGGCAAATCTTAACGGTGACGAGGTGCGCCGCGATTATTCGTTGTGTTCTTCTCCTAAAAGTGGTGAACTTAAAATTGCTATTAAAGCAGTTAAAGAGGGCACTTTTTCATCTTATGCAAACAGCGAATTACAAGTAGGAGATGTTTTGGAAGTTGCCCCACCAAAAGGACGCTTTATTTTTGAGCCCAACGACTCTAAAACTAAAAACATAGCGGCGTTTGCTGCTGGCAGTGGAATTACTCCTATTTTAAGCATTATAAAATGTGCTTTAGAAGAAGAGGTTCACAGTAAAGTTATTTTGGTTTATGGAAATAAGTCTACCGAAGACACCATGTTTTTTAATAAGCTTTTAGAATTACACCACCAATATAAAGACAGATTTTCTATTCAATTTGTATTTAGCCAACAAGATACTGATGATTCTATTTTCGGTAGAATTGAAAAAAGCACCGTTAATTATGTGATGCTAAACAAATATAAACACGTAGAAGTTGATGCTTTTTACCTTTGCGGACCAGAAGCGATGATTCATGTTGTAAAAGATGTTTTAACTGATAATGGTATTGACAAAGAGCGTATTCACTTTGAACTTTTTAAAGCAGCAAAACCTGTTGAAATTGAGGAGAAAGTTAGTGTAGCAGGAAAAACAACTGTAACGATAACGGTTGATGATGAAACAACCACTTTCGAAATGTCTCAAAAACAAACCGTTCTTGAAGCTGCTTTAGATGAAGATATAGATGCCCCATATTCATGTCAAGGAGGCATTTGCAGCAGTTGTTTAGCACGTTTAAAAGAGGGCGAAATAACTATGAGACAAAATAATATTTTAACCGAAAGCGAAGTTGCAGAAGGCTTAATACTTACTTGCCAGGCGCATCCTACTACATCAACTATTGTAGTGGATTATGATGACGTTTAATCCCGCAGGAATATCAATCACTTTTAGACTAAAGAGGTAATCTTTTCGATGACTGTTTCTGGCAATATACTTCTGGAAGCTTCTTTGTAGTTTTCTGGGTAGATATTCCCGTAAATAGAAGTTGGGGTTTTGGGAAACTGATTTTTATCTGATAATAAGGCGTAATCTTCTGGTTGATTAAACGGTGAAAAACCTGCATACGGATGCGTAACTCCCCAAATAGTGACTACTTTTACGCCTAACATAGCCGCTAAATGTGCGTTACCCGAATCCATGGAAAGCATCAAATCTAAATTAGAAATCACATCTAATTCTTCATCAAGCGAAAGTTTTCCTGCTATATTCACAACATTTTCAAAAGCATCTTCAAAAGAATTTAATAGCTGAATTTCCTTTTCTCCGCCGCCAAATAAAACAACTTTATATGTTTTTGACAGGGCTTCAATTACCACTTTCATCAAATCTAATGGATACATTTTCCCTTCATGAGCCGCAAAAGGGGCAATTCCTATTAATTTTTTCGAACTATTCCCTATTATTGATTTTGTTTTATAATTAAAAAGAGGCTTTTCTGGAAAGGTAGGCTTTGATACATCTAACTTAAAACCCAAAGTTTCAAATACATCCATGTAACGTTGCTGCGTGCTTTTAAGTTGTTTAAATAGACTTCCTGAAGTTAATGCCTTTTTTTCTTTTCTTCCTTTATCAATGGAAGCCATCCTTTTAGTCCTGATAAATTTTATTAAAATCTGGCTTCTTAAAACATTGTGTAAATCGGCAATCGCATAAAAATCATTGGGTTTGTTGAGTTCTTTGGCAAGTTTATAAAGTCCGAAAACACCTTTATGCCTGCCTTTAACCTCAGCAGAAACCACTAAAACATTTGGTAAATCTCTAAAAAAAGGTTTGAAAAAAGGTTTTGTTAAAACTGTTATTTTGGTATTTGGGTATTGCTGAGTGAATGCGCGCAAAACAGGTACTGTCATGGCCACATCACCCATTGCTGATAAACGAATAACAAGAATGTGTTTAGTTGGATTAGACATTTGAACTTAATAGGATGAGATTCCTACCTTCGCAGGAATAACACATTATTTTTGACCTCTCAAAACTGGGTTCAACTCATCATCATTGTACATTTTCATTTGCTTATACACTTTCATGTACTTATCGCCTTTTTCAATGTCACTTAACAACGTATCAATAGCCGTTGATAGATCTACACGTTGGTCTAATAAAATATCTAACTTTTTTTGACAAGCTCCCCGATGTGCATCGGAGGCATCACTACGCGTCGCTTCTTCGGTCATGTGATAGATTTTCAAAGCTAAAATTGACAATCTATCTACACCCCAAGCAGGACTCTCCGTGTTAATAGTCGCGTTTTCCTTTGGAGTAACATGCCCATATTGATCTAAAAAATAACTATCAATATACTCAACCATATCTGTTCTGTCTTGGTTTGAAGCATCAATTTGACGTTTTAAAGTTAGAGCTGCCACTGGATCTATTTGTGGATCGCGAATAATATCTTCATAATGCCATTGTACGGTGTCAATCCAAGATTTTCTGTATAACAAATGCTCCAGTAAATCACTTTCGTTAT
>JBNMNO010000133.1:0-6270 GCA_051275695.1 Mariniflexile sp. | reverse complement strand
CAGGGGTACTAAAAATATCTGTGGTTTCTACGGCTCAATATGTGATGCCCTATTTCCTTTCTGATTTTTTAAG
Source organism: Mariniflexile sp. (assembly GCA_051275695.1). Lineage (GTDB taxonomy): Bacteria > Bacteroidota > Bacteroidia > Flavobacteriales > Flavobacteriaceae > Mariniflexile. The sequence continues at coordinate 6,197 of JBNMNO010000133.1, read as the reverse complement.
TGAAAATACAGGTGTCGATTTAATTTTGGATGTAACAAATAAAGCCAAAGTTTTAAGAAGTTTAGAGAAAAATTCGGTTGATTTTTCCCTGGTTTCTATATTGCCAAAGAGTATGCAGATCAATAAGATTGAACTAATGGAAAATCAATTATATCTTGTGGGAGATATCAAATCAATATTTGATAAAAAAATGTATGATAATTCCATTTTTGCTGAACTTCCTTTAATTTATCGTGAGCAGGGATCTGGGACACGCCAAGCGATGGAACAATACCTATATAAAAATAGTATTTCTGTTAGAAAAAAAATGGAGTTAACCTCTAATGAAGCCGTAAAACAAGCCGTTATGGCTGGACTAGGATATTCTATTATGCCATTGATAGGAATAAGAAATGAACTAAAAACCGGACGGTTGAAAATCATACCCGTCAAAGGATTCCCAATTAATTCAAATTGGCATCTTATCTGGTTAAAAAATAAAAAATTCTCTCCAGTAGCAAACGCTTTTTTGGAGTATTTAGAAAAAGAGAAAGACAATATTATTAAAGAAAAGTTCGTGGATATTTAATAGAACTATTGTGTATTTTGAGTCAAATCTGTCAATTTGAGGCTTGAGATAAAAAGGCGAAACTTGTTTTATATGCAAAAAATCCTAATAGCATAACTATCAGGATTTTTATGTTTTGAGGTTCCCGTTTCTACAGGCATTATTTTAATCTTCAACCAAAACCCAATCGCCTTTAGCTAATAATGGTTCGGCTTGTTTGTATTTAAGGGTTTTGTTTTCACCAGTAATAACTTGCTTAATAGTTACTTGATCGTTACGTCCAATTTTCGGTCTGTCTCGAACAATAGTCTCTACAACTTGATGCTGCTGTTGCGTATTTCCTGCAGCTCTACTTTGTACAGATCGCTCATCTAAATTAGGGATTTCGTCTTTCTGCACGTTTAATTTTTCCTGTTTGCGCGCTCTAGCTTCATGAATGGTGTTTTGTGTTTCGTGAGGTAACTCTCCTTTAAATAAGAATGAAATTACATCTTTATTCACTTCATCAATCATGGCTTTAAACAATTCAAACGCTTCAAACTTATAAATAAGTAAGGGGTCCTTTTGCTCATGTACCGCCAACTGCACCGATTGTTTTAACTCGTCCATTTTACGTAAATGGGTTTTCCAGGCATCATCAATAATAGCAAGAGTGATATTTTTTTCAAAATCGGTAATTAATTGTTTACCGTTGGTTTCATAGGCCTTTTCAAGGTCGGTAACCACATTTAATGTTTTTAAACCATCTGTAAAAGGAACTACAATACGTTTAAATTTATCGCGCTGCGTTTCGTATACATTTTTAATAACGGGGAATGCAAGGTCTGCATTATGTGTCATTTTTTGTTTATAATGATCGAATGCTTCTTTGTAAACTTTTAAAGTGATTTCTTGCGCAGACAATTTTCCAAAATCCGCATCAGAGATAGGCGAACTCATGGAGAAATAACGAATCAATTCAAATTCGAAATTTTTAAAATCGCTGGCAGTTTTATTCTTTTCAACGATACCTTCGGTAGTATCAAAAATCATATTTGCTAAATCTACACGAAGACGTTCTCCAAATAGGGCATGGTGACGTCGTTTGTAAACCACTTCACGTTGCGCGTTCATAACATCATCATATTCTAACAAACGCTTACGCACCCCAAAGTTATTTTCTTCTACTTTTTTCTGAGCACGCTCAATAGATTTTGAAATCATAGAATGTTGAATCACTTCGCCTTCTTTTAATCCCATTCTATCCATCATTTTGGCAATACGCTCGCTACCAAATAAACGCATTAAATTATCTTCCAACGACACATAAAATTGTGAACTTCCTGGATCTCCCTGACGACCCGCACGACCACGCAACTGTCTGTCAACACGTCTCGAATCATGGCGCTCTGTACCAACAATAGCTAAACCACCTGCTTTTTTAACGGCTTCAACTAATTTAATATCGGTACCACGACCCGCCATATTGGTGGCAATGGTTACTTGTCCTGGTTGTCCGGCTTCGGCAACAATATCAGCTTCCCTTTTATGAAGTTTTGCGTTTAATACATTATGTTGAATTTTTCTAATGCTTAACATTTTACCTAATAACTCACTAATTTCTACAGAGGTTGTTCCTATTAAAACCGGGCGCCCCGCTTCTGATAGCTTCGTAACATCATCAATAACAGCATTGTATTTTTCGCGTTTCGTTTTATAAACTAAATCTTCTTTGTCATCACGTACAATATTACGATTGGTAGGAATTTCAACGACGTCTAATTTATAGATTTCCCAAAACTCTCCAGCTTCCGTAACCGCAGTACCTGTCATACCAGACAATTTGCGATACATTCTAAAGTAATTTTGAAGTGTTACTGTTGCAAACGTTTGGGTAGCATCTTCAATTTTTACATTTTCTTTAGCTTCAATGGCTTGGTGTAAACCGTCACTGTAACGACGGCCATCCATAATACGACCCGTTTGCTCATCAACAATCATTACCTTATTATCAATTACTACATACTGAATGTCTTTTTCAAACAATGCGTATGCTTTTAAAAGCTGATTAAGGGTATGAATACGTTCTGATTTTACTCCGAAATCTTTATATAACTCTTCTTTTAATTTGGCTTCTTCGGGTAATGCCAAATTTTGGTTTTCAATTTTTGAAATTTCAATACCAATTTCTGGCATGATGAAAAAGTTTGGATTGTCTTTTCCAGATATGTATTCTATACCTTTATCAGAAAGCTCTATTTGATTATTTTTTTCTTCAATTACATAATATAATTCGGCATCAACCTTGGGCATTTCGCGGTTGTTGTCTTGCATATAAAAGTTTTCGGTTTTTTGAAGTAGTTGTTTAACACCTTCTTCAGATAAAAACTTAATAAGTGCTTTGTTTTTTGGAATACCACGATACACACGTAATAATAATAAACCACCTTCTTTGGTGTCGCCTGAAGCAATTAGTTTTTTTGCTTCGGCTAAAACGCCTGTTAAATATTTTCGTTGTACAGAAACGATATCGTCTACTTTAGGTTTTAATTCGGTAAACTCATGACGTTCCCCTTGTGGAATTGGGCCAGAAATAATCAACGGTGTACGCGCATCATCTACTAAAACAGAATCCACCTCATCGACAATAGAGTAGTGGTGCGGACGTTGCACCAAATCTTCTGGCGAATGTGCCATATTATCGCGCAAATAATCGAAACCAAATTCGTTGTTTGTACCGTAAGTAATATCAGCATTGTATGCTTTTTTTCGAGCTTCAGAATTTGGTTGATGGTAATCAATACAATCAACAGTTAATCCGTGAAATTGAAAAATTGGCGCCATCCACGCGCTATCACGTTTTGCCAAATAATCATTAACCGTTACCAGGTGAACTCCTTTCCCCGAAAGGGCATTTAAATACATAGGTAGCGTAGCCACCAGGGTTTTACCTTCACCCGTTTGCATTTCGGCAATTTTACCTTCATGCAGGGCAATACCACCAATCAATTGGACATCGTAGTGTACCATGTCCCAGGTAATCGCTTTTCCAGCAGCATCCCAAGAGTTAGCCCAAATAGCTTTGTCGTTGTCTAAAGTAACATAGTCTTTTGTGCCCGATAATTCTCTGTCAAAAGTACTTGCAGTAACCGTAAGCGACGTGTTGTTTTTAAAACGTTTTGCAGTTTCTTTTACCACAGCAAAAGCTTCCGGTAAAATAGCGCTTAAAACATCCTCAGTTATCTTATACGAATCGTCTTTTAACTTGTCAATATCTTGGTAAATATCTTCCCGCCTGTCAATGTCCTCGATATTTTCAGCCTCTACTAACAGGGTTTTAATTTGGTCGTTTATAGGCTTTATCGCATCCGCAATAGTGGCTTTAAACTCAGCGGTTTTTGCCCTTAAAGCATCGTGCGATAAGCTTTCAATAGCCGATTCAAAGGTTTTAATTTTAGTTACAATAGGAATAATGGCTTTAACATCTTGTTTCGATTTGTCGCCAACAAATACTTTCAGTACAGAATTTAAAAAACTCATTGTATATATATTATGTTATTCTAGGAAAACCTAGATTTTTTGTTATTTTGATGCCCTTTAAAAAGCAATCAAAGATACATTTTGTTATGTGTTTTATAAAGATTTAAGACAAAAAAAAAGTCTCAATACGAGACTTTTTAACTTTTCTTTATGCTTTATTAATATTCATCCTCATTCCAAAGGTAATCTTCATCTGTTGGATAATCAGACCATATTTCGTCAATTGAATCGTAGGCATCACCTTCGTCTTCAATAGACTGTAAATTTTCAACAACTTCCAAAGGCGAACCAGTTCTAATAGCATAATCTATTAACTCGTCTTTTGTTGCTGGCCAAGGTGCATCACTCAAATAAGATGCTAATTCTAAAGTCCAATACATTTTTTATGCGTTTTAATTTTGTGCAAAAATAAATTTTTAGTTGAAACACACAAGAAAAAAATGAAATATTTAATAATTATTTTTAAGAACGTCTGTTTTTACTATGTAAACCACTGAATTTTAAATTATTAATTTTGGCGTTACCACAAGGGTCGGGCTTTTCGTTACAATCTTTTTAAAACGGCGTTACTAGAAAGAAGCAATTGGCAATCAGCCAAATTTTAGGTCTCACTATCTCTATGACATTCAAGTTTTAAAAAGGATTTCCACTGCAATCCCTAACGCACATCAAATATTCAAATTAACGTCATTGCGAATCATGCTTTTTTATGGCATGATGTGGCAATCTGTACACAAATCAAATATTCAAATTAACGTCATTGCGAATCATGCTTTTTTATAGCATGATGTGGCAATCTGTACGCACATCAAATATTCAAATTAACGTCATTGCGAATCATGCTTTTTTATAACATGATGTGGCAATCTGTACGCACATCAAATATTCAAATTAACGTCATTGCGAATCATGCTTTTTTATAACATGATGTGGCAATCTGTACACAAATCAAATATTCAAATTAACGTCATTGCGAATCATGCTTTTTTATAGCATGATGTGGCAATCTGTTTATTTTAAAGCCTTCGATTCAAAAGATTACTTCGTCCTTCGTCCTCGTAATGACGATAAAAATTAATGTTTCGAAACTAAAATAGTTCTTCGAATCACTACTGCTTCTCAGGAATCCACTTGATTTCATTTGCTTGCAAGTCATTAGACAACTTTCGTGCCAACACAAAAAGGTAGTCAGAAAGACGGTTTAGGTACATTAAAGCTTTAGGATCAACTCCTTCAATGTCATTAAGCGCCGATGTTAATCGTTCCGCTCTACGGCATACGCAGCGGGCAATGTGACAGAATGACACCGTTTGATGGCCACCAGGCAACACAAAATGCGTCATAGGTGGTAGTGCCTCATTCATAGTATCCATTTCATGCTCCAATCGCTCAATATCGGCATTGGAAATTTTAGGAATATTCAACCGTTCCTTTCCGTTTTTTAAAATGGCTTTCTCAGGGTCGGTTGCTAAAATGGCACCAACCGTAAACAATCTGTCTTGAATATGAATAAGTAACTCTTTATAATACTGATTAATTTCTTGGTCGCGAATCAATCCTAAATGCGAATTTAATTCATCAACGGTTCCGTAGCTTTCAATGCGGATATGGTGTTTTGGTACGCGTGTGCCACCAAATAATGCTGTGGTGCCTGTATCGCCTGTTTTGGTATAAATTTTCATACTACGAAGTTAAAAGTAAAAAATTAAAAGTTAATAGTTTTTTAACACGAATTCAATTCAGTTTCATCTTTTCTTTCTTGTTTTTTGATTTTGTAGTTTTCTCTAAAATTTAGACCTTTTCTATTTGCAAATTTTTGGTCATTATTCCTGTTATTCTTTAAAAATAAAGCAAATAGCGCATAGGATAATTATAACCAAAAGAAGCATGATAGAAATTTTAATACAAGATAAAAATTAAAAGCAAGAGCCAAAAAATTTAGTCTAAAAATCATCATGGCGAGAGAACCGAAGCCATCTGTCAAATTTTAGTTCCAAATTAAAAGATTACCACGTCGTTCCTCCTTGTAATGACTAACAACGGATGGTAAAATGTTCCTTAACCTGTTCTTTTCTAAAAAACACGAATCCCCAATAAAAGGTATCAATGGTTATGGTTACTTTAGGATGTT
>JBNMNO010000132.1:0-6324 GCA_051275695.1 Mariniflexile sp. | reverse complement strand
TACTTGCAACCTACGGACGTCATTATTGATACCAAAGAGCAAGAGTTTATAAGCAAAGTCTTAAACGTAATAGAAGAAAATATGGATAAAACAAATTTTGGAGTTCATGATCTATCAGCTGAAATTGGTATGAGTAGTCCTGTTTTTTATAAAAAAATTAAATTTCTTACTGGTATGTCCGTCAATAATTTTATGAAATCTGTTAAGTTAAAAAGAGCAGCTCAACTTTTACAACAAAGTGATTTAACAGTATACCAAGTGGCATTCGAAGTTGGTTTTAAAAACTCTAAATATTTTAGTAAAGAATTTCGAAAAGAATACGGAAAATATCCTTCAGACTTTGCATCAACAAAAGAATAAGTTCGACAATCTGCATTTGACACCTGTAATTTCGATTTTAGGTGAATTATTAAAGATTTTCTACCTGACAATTCTTTTGAAGGTGCTAACCTTACTTTGTTAATAAAGGTCTAAATTAATAATAATTATTTGTTCAAATATATTTTAGAGAAGAGTCTTTAAATCTTGTTTTTTTAAGGTTTAATTTGAAATATTTATATATTTTGTAAGTGTCATCCTACCTTAAGTAACGATTTTTGCCAGCTTTAGTTTAAATAATTTTTCTTTTTTAATACTTGATTTAATAGTTACGCTAAACTTAGATAATATGCCTTGGTAACATTATTTCGATTGTAATAGGCAAAATTTATGAAGTGCCCAACTAGAAATTGGATTTTTACTGAAATTTTGTTCCAGCTCCTTTTTCTCAGATTATGCTAGGAGGATAAAGTAGTTTTAATGTTTATGGAAGGGGCATTGGTCGACCAAACAGAACGAGATTCCCTAGCAACTTTTATGGAAATGCTTTGCTCGTAGATCCTGCTTATTCTAATAAATATCAATAATTTCGATTTTGGCAGTAAATGTTAATAATTTTATACCTGTGTATACTTTTGGCTTTTCTATTTTTGGAGTCTTAAATTAACTCTTTAAATGACAAATAAAAAACAATTAACTATTTGAAAAATGCCTCCAATCACAGTTTTTATAATTCTGTTTTTATTAATAGAATGTTTGAATCAAGATTATGCATTAATGTAATTAATAAAAAAAAAATTGATTTTAAATGAAACACTTTAGTATATTATTGATATCTGTATTTGTATTGTTTTCGTGTATGAATAAAAACTCAAATGGAGAAAAAGAACTTTTAAATGAACGATTTGATTCGGCAGAAAAACAATTATCGGTCCTGTTAGAAAGTGCTCAATTAGCAAACAGAAATCCACGAACTATTAACGCAGATGGAAAAATACATTGGACAAACAAAAAATTTGACTGGACAGAAGGTTTCTTCCCAGGAAGCTGTTGGTTGATGTATGAGTTTACTAAAGATGAAAAGTGGAAAAATGCAGCAGAAAAATTTCAATCTCAGTTTGAACAGCATAAGTATTTAACCACTGATCATGATTTAGGGTTTATATTTAATACATCTTTTGGAAATGGATATCTATTAACAAAGAATGAAGACTTTAAAAATGTCATGATAACGGCGGCAGACTCACTTTTAACACGCTTTAATCCTAAAGTTGGATGTATTAAAAGTTGGGATGTTGACAAGGGTTGGCAATTAAAACGAAACTGGAAATATCCTGTTATAATTGATAACATGATGAATTTAGAGTTGCTTTTTAAAGTGTCACAATTCACTGGAGATTCAAAATATAAAGAAGCTGCAATTACACATGCTAATACAACTTTAAAAAACCATTTTAGAGAAAATAACAGCTCCTACCATGTTGTTGATTACGATCCAGAAACGGGTGACATAAGAGATAAGCAAACAGCTCAAGGTTTTGCAGATGAAAGCTCGTGGGCTCGTGGGCAAGCTTGGGGTTTATATGGATATACCCTTTGTTATAGATATACTAAAAATATTAAGTATTTGGTTCAAGCTGAAAAAATAGCAAAATATATCATAAACTATGAAGGTACGCCCGAAGATGGGGTTCCTTACTGGGATTATAACGCACCAAATATTCCTAACGAACCCAGAGACGTTTCAGCGGCTGCAATAACGTTATCCGCTCTTATAGAGCTGGACGGTTTTTCTCAAGAATCATACAGGGGTAGCATTGTCAAAATAATGAGTGCTTTAGCTTCTAAAAATTATACTGCTAAAATTGGAGATAATAAAAATTTCATTTTAAAACATAGTGTAGGCAGTATTCCACATAATAATGAAATTGATGTGCCATTAAATTATGCAGATTATTATTATTTAGAAGCTTTATTGAGATTGAAAAAGGATAAATTAAATCAGAAAGAATAATATGATTATTTCACTCCGTTATCTTACATAAGTTAAAGGGAGAGTTTATTTAATAGATTAATTCAAAGTAAATTAAAAAAGAAATAAAAAAACGTTAACTAATTAATCCAAACCGCATGAAAACAAGAAAAAAATAAGTGAAACTAAATTTAAAACACCTTTATTACCAATGTAATGACATTAGTAATAGCTGTAAATTTAACAGGGTGTTTTTGGTTCATTAATCAGCTTCTTTATTCAGTATAGCGTTAAATACAGGCAGTTTGCGGGTATTCATAACAGCAGGTTCATGTTTATTAATTTTAATAATGATAATATTTGATGAACAATTAAATAAAATAGAGTGAGAAATATCTGTTTAATTTATATTATAGAATAAGTCGAGTTTAAAAAAATGATTATTAGTTTGAGTTTAATTTGAATGGCTAGGGGTTAGTATTTGAGTTCTCGTCCTTAGCTTTTTAATTATGAAAAGTTAGAACTTAGCAAAAAATAATATGTAACAAACGTATTCATTTTAGCAGTAAAATTAGCCTTAATAAAAGTAGTTGTTCATGATTTAGAATAGGATAATGGAATGGACAAGAATGGGTAAGTTCTAAAATTTCTGACGCTGGATCTTGGTTTCCAAGATTTGAAAGGTCTAAGAGCGAACGAGAACCAGAACCTCATTATTCAGGTGGTGTTAATTTGGATCATGAAAATACTAATGTGGTTTTCTATTCAAAACCGGTAGGTGATGTTTTTGAAATCTTCACAGCAAAAACCCAAAATAGGGGAAAAGACTGGGAAATTTCTCCCATTACATCGAATTCTAAAAAGGATAATGTTCGTCCTTTTGCCATAAGAGGTGCAAATGAAGATGCTCGAGTTCAGGTACTTTGGATGCGTAATAATAGATATTCTCATTATAAAGATTATAATACTCAGATTAAGATGAATCTTGCAAGAAAAAATAAATAGAGGAAACGAAATATAGATGTATTTATTCAATCTTAAATGGCTACAACAAACGCTAAAAATCCATTGGCTTATGAGCTATTTGCAATCAATGCAGGTATCCGATAGTTTTGAAGAAATTAATGAACGTCTAGCCATCGTATTTTAGCTTGGCGATATAGTCAATTAAAAATAGGATAAGATAGTGGTCAAAAAAATAAAATATGAAATTGATTCGTTGGTATTTTGGAAAAGAATACAGATATGATAAATAGTACGCTAATAAATTTAACTTATTAAACATAAATAAGAAGACCACTAAAAGATGAGCCAAATAAAAAAAATTGCCATAGTATCGAAACAAAGAATAGTACCTTTTATATTAGTAACATCGTTGTTTGCGCTTTGGGGTTTTGCAAATGCTGTTACAGACCCTATGGTACAAGCATTTAAAAAGGTATTAGAATTAACAAATTCTGAAGCTGCATGGATTCAAATGGCTTTTTATGGAGGCTATTTTTGCATGGCATTACCAGCAGCTTTATTTATGCGCAAATATTCCTATAAAGTTGGTATTTTAATTGGGTTGGGTTTATACGCTACCGGAGCACTTTTATTTTATCCAGCTGCCGTCACCGAACAATTTTGGTTTTTTTGTTTGGGTTTATACATATTAACATTTGGTCTGGCATTTTTAGAAACAGCTGCAAATCCTTATATATTGGCCATGGGTGCCAAAGAAACTGCAACACAACGTTTAAATTTGGCACAAGCATTTAATCCTATTGGTCTAGTATTTGGATTATTTGTAGCGCAACAATTTATATTTAGAAATTTACAATCTGATGATGTTGAAAATTTTAGTGCTTTAGATGAAGCCAGTAAAGTGATGATAAGAACCTCGGATTTAATGGTCATTCGAAATCCATATGTAGTATTAGGTTTGGTTATTAGTTGTGTGTTTATGATATTTCTATTCAATAAAATGCCACAAGCAAAAGATAAAGAAGGCATATCTGCAATTGGTAAAACTTTTGGGGCACTTAGAAAAAATAAGAAATATGTTCTAGGTGTTGTCGCTCAAGTTTTTCATACTGGTTGTCTTATAATGTGTTGGACCTATATATACCAATATGCAGAAGCAATAGGGATAAATGGTGTAACAGCAGGATATTATCAAATGGCGGCTTTTATAATATTTACAATTGGGCGCGCCATTGGGACTTATTTATTGAGGTTTATAAGTTCTGGAAAGCTACTTATGTATTTTGCAGTTTTAGGAGTAATTTTTACTTCGGGAGCTATTTTTATATTTGGTATTGTAGGTCTGTACTGTCTTGTAGGTATTTCTTTTTGCATGTCATTAATGTTCCCAACTATTTATGGAATTGCCTTAGAGGATTTAACTGAGGAACAATCAAAAGTAGGTTCTGCGGGCCTTATAATGTCAATTGTTGGAGGTGCCCTAATGCCAAAATTACAAGCTCTTATTATTGATTTGGGAGGTAGCGGTGTTGATGATGTTAGGATTTTAGGCGTTCCAGAAATTAATTTTTCTTATATATTACCTCTAATTAGTTTTGCTTACATAGGTATATATGGCTTGATAGTTTTTAGTATGTTACAAAACAAAGAAAAAGCTAGCCTATCTTAATTGATGAATTAATTATGTGTTTAATATTTATCTAATGCAAAATTGTTGAAAATCCATCTATAATTAAACAAAAAATATTATTAATATAAAAAATCGATATTATGAAAATGGTTAATCTAATAATTCTTTTAGTCACGAGTTCAATTTTTTTAACTGGTTGTCAAGTGCAAAAAGATAGCAACGGGAACGATTCTAAAAAACGTCCTAATATTGTTTTTATCATGTCTGATGACCATGCTTATCAAGCGATAAGTGCTTATAGTGACCATTTAATCAAAACTCCTAATATAGATAGAATTGCTAAAGAAGGCATGCTATTCTCAAATGCGAGCGTAACTAATTCGATTTGTGCACCTTCAAGGGCGACCATTCTTACAGGGAAGCATACGCATATTAATGGTAAAGTAGATAACCACAACCTATTTGATACAACACAGGTTACGTTTCCACAACTGTTTAAAAAAGCAGGATATCAAACGGCTATGTTTGGTAAATTGCACTTTGGCAACAACCCTAAAGGAATTGACGAATTCATGATTCTTCCTGGACAAGGACATTATATAAATCCTGATTTCATTACAAAGGATGGAGATACCACGATTACGGGTTATGTTACCGATATAATAACTGATATGAGTATCGACTGGCTGGATAAAAAACGAGATACTGAAAAGCCATTTCTTTTGATGTACTTGCACAAAGCACCTCATAGACCTTGGTGGCCAAGAGCAGATAAATTTAAGGAGTATACCAAAAAAACCTTTCCATTACCGGAAACCCTATTTGATGACTACTCCAATCGGGGGACAGCGGCAAAAACTGCTGAAATGAATTTATTATTAGACATGGAATATGAACATGATAGTAAGATATTTCCTGAGACCTTAGCTGAAATGGGGCATGTAGAGCCCGTTGTAAAACCTCTACAAGGAAGTATTTATATAGATTACGACCGCCTTAATGATGAGCAACAGTCACAATATCGTCCGATATTGGATTCCATAAATCAAGATTTTAAAACGAACTGGCCTTCGATGAACGATAGAGAAAAAATGATTTGGAAATATCAACGTTACATGCAGGATTATTTGGGTAGTATCTCCTCTGTAGACGATAATGTTGGAAGGTTACTAGATTATTTGGATGACAACGGTTTGTCGGATAATACAATTGTGGTCTATACTTCTGATCAAGGTTTTTATCTTGGAGAGCACGGTTGGTTCGATAAGCGATTTATTTATGATGAGTCTTTTAAAACACCTTTACTAATTCGCTGGCCTAATGCGATAAAGCCAGGTACGACTGAAGATGAAATGGTGCAAAATTTAGATTTTGCCCAAACCTTTTTAGAAGCAGCAGGAATAAAAGCTCCTGAAGATATGCAAGGCGAAAGCCTTAT
>JBNMNO010000131.1:0-6336 GCA_051275695.1 Mariniflexile sp. | reverse complement strand
CCGTATAAGAATGAATAAAAAGATCTCATTATTTGTAGCAGACGATCATCCTTTATTTTTAAAAGGTTTAGTAGATGAGTTAAAGGATTATAATTATGATGTGATTGATACTGCAGAAAATGGTGCCATAGCGCTTGATAAAATTATGGAGTTACAACCCACCATAGCTATTTTAGACGAAGAAATGCCAAAGCTTACGGGTTTTGAAGTCATCAAAAAATGTACAGAGAAACAAATAAAAACCAAATTTATTATTCTCACCTCGCATAAAGAAAAAGCCTTTATTTATCAGGCAAATAAATTAAACATATCGGGTTACATTTTAAAAGATGAGCCCTTTAATGAATTACACAACTGCATACAAAGTGTTAGTAAAGGCGTGCCCTATTTTAGTACTGCTTTTAATAGTGTGTTTGACGATGAGGTAGCACCACAAATAAAAAAAATAAAACTGTTATCACCTTCAGAACGTACCATTATTAGGTTGGTAGCACAAGAAAAATCTTCAAAAGATATCGGGGAGCTATTGTCTTTATCTTCCAGAACCATTGAAAAACATCGCTCTAATATTATAAGAAAATTAGGGCTTGTTCAAGAAAAGGATGTCCTTACCATTTGGGCAAAAGAGCATTTGGAGTTCGTTTTATAACAGCCTTAAATCACATTATTTATTTTTTTACCAACTACGTGTTACCACGTAGTTTTTACGTGCTATACGTATTGTTGTGGTAGGTTAGTACAACTACCTTCGTGGCTTATTAGTTGCATAAGCACCTTAACACACGATTTTAATTTATCTAACCATACACTACCATGAAAACAAGACAATTACTTCTAAGCATTTTATTTTTATTGACAACAATAATAACTTTTGCTCAGGCTCAGTTTACAAATACTGGTATTGCGGTGCAAGGTATTGCACGCGATGCTAACAATACTGCTATACAAAACGAAACTATAGCTTTAAAATTCACCTTCTTATATGAAACAGGCACAACAGATGTAGAATTTAAGGTAGTTGATAAATCAATTCTAACTGATAATTTTGGCGTGTTTTCTAGTATTATAGACCCAGGTTTTATAAACAATGAAATATTTTCAAATAAAAAGGTATTTATTCGCATCAATAACGGAACGGTTCTGCTGTCCAGAGAGCCTCTAAATGTGGTGCCTTATGCTATTTCTGCCAATAACGGTGTACCAACCGGTGCTATCATGCCATTTATAGGAACTGTAGCGCCTACTGGATGGGCGCTTTGTAATGGAGCCGCTTTGCCAAGTACCGCGACTGAATTAAGAGCAATGGTAGGTAGTAATGCGCCAAATCTGCAGGGTACGTTTTTAAGAGGTACAGGCGTAAGTGTCACAAATGGTAGAAGTGGACCCGCATTAAGAAATTTTCAAGACGAGAGTTTTCTTTCCCATAATCATACTGGTGGTATTTCAATTAATAGTGCTGGGAATCATTCTCATGGTTTTAATTTTAGCGATGGTGGGTCAGGAGCAGGAGCATTACCTTCTTACACTGGTGGTGATGCTCAAGGTTCTAATCCCCAACCTCCAGAGGGTGATCGTGCAATAAGCAATGGTGGTATTCATAATCACACAGGGTCTGTTAGTATAAACTCTAACGGAGGTAATGAAACGAGACCTGTAAATTACGGTGTCAACTACATCATAAAATTATAAAGTTGTCATTATGAAAAAAATAATTATAACACTTTGCGCCTGCTTTCTGGTTTCAGGAGTTTGGGCGCAATTAGATGCTAAGGGTGCCACGGTGGTTACGGCTTCGCAAACAGTGCAAAGGCTAGAAACCAAGACCACAACAGATATGCCTGCTTATCTGCAATTTCAAATGGGTATACCATTTATAACCTCGTCTGGTAGGGAAATGGATATTAGGTTCCCATGGGATGTTTCGTATTTATATGAAACCTTTAGCAATGAACGCTCTGCTTTTGATGTGTCTAAAGGTTTCTTTGGAGATAAAGTATTAGTTAGGTGGGAGGTAAAAAGTAATAAGGATCTTATTAAGCAGATCAAAATTTACAGAAGAAAATATACCGCTTCAAATAGTGAAAAGTGGTTATTTCAAACCAATGTCTCAACAGCAACAACCCAATATGAAGATTTGTATGTTGATGGGGGCATACTTTACGAATATAAGGTAGAAGCTGATGGTCTTGTTAGTGAAGACTATTTAAAAAAATATATTACGGGTATTGGGTTTAGAAGCCCAACGGCCGTAGTAACCGGTAATGTTAATTTTGATGGCGGTAGCCCCGTATCAGACGTAACAGTTACTGCAAAGGCAGACGGTAGTACTGTTAATTTAGAATCTGCACTTCATATTAAGACAAACGGTTTTTTACAGGTTACAAGTCTTAATAAACCTATTGAAAATGCACTTACTTTTCAAGCTTGGGTAAAACCAGGACCGCCAACTGCTAATACTAATGGTGCTTTCTTCTTGTTGCAGCTAAAAAGTACTGACAAAAACTTTCGTGTGTGGTATTCCCACGATCCAGTAAATAACAGATTTGCAGTCTCTACTGATGGTGGTAATACTATTTTTATTAATAATTTTTATCCTTCTGGAGAAATAAATTCCAGAGGAGATGATGAATTAGAGCCCATGTCAAATCTTTTGTCGAAATACATGCATATATCGGTAGTCCTTGTAGATGGTAAATTACCAAAACTATCTATAAACGGGAGGCCTATAACCAAAGCTTATGAAACCCTGGTTCAGAACATTGAAGGGTCTACTTTGGATGATAATGGTGATTTTATAAAGCCTTATAAAACTTTTTCAGTAACAGAACCTGCAAATACAATTGACTTAAGTACCATAAGTGAAAATAAATGGGAAAACATTACTATTGGTGGCTATAGAGATGTTTTTTTCGACGAAATAAGAATTTGGAATGCAGAAATTGATTCTAAAAAAATTAGAACGGATTATAAACGTTACATAAGCGGGAACGACTCTCGCTTAGTATCGTATTTAAGGTTTAATGAAGGCTTAGGCAATTTTGCTTATGATTATTCAAGAGAAGGCTTTAATTATAATAAAAACCATGCAGAATTTGGAAGTTTTACATCAGAAAAAAATGTAACCTGGGCAACAGGGCTTGGTAATATTCCGGAGGCTACTCAATTGGGTGTGCTTGGTGTAACCGATGAAAACGGGAATTACCAAATAGCGGCTATACCGTATTCTGGTACTGGCGAATCTTTTACCATTACGCCATCTTATGGTTTACATCAATTTGCACCCAACCAAAAACTGGTGTTTTTAGGAGAGGGATCAACCGTGGTTAACGAAATTAATTTTGTCGACAAATCATCATTTCAATTTAAAGGAAAAGTACTTTATGATACCAGAAATGTATTTGTTCCTTTTACAGATAAGATACAGGGAGGTGCTAACATTTTAGGTGGAGGATATAATAGTTATGATATTAATGGGGTGCCTTATTCAAAAGGACAGTATTGGTTAAATGAAGGTGACCCTCTTATTAAAGCAGATGACACCTTAGAAGAATATGCACAGATTTTTGTTGAAGGAGCTAATATTTATATAGATGGACAAATTGTATTGGACGAAAATAAAAGACCAGTAACAACCAATTCAGTAGATGGCGCATTCTCTATTAATGTGCCTATTGGCAATCATTATATAACGGTTAAAAAAGATGGCCATGAATTTGAATTTAATGGCAGATTTCCTCAGGCTTCTACAAACCCTGATGATAATTTTGCTGAGTTTTTTGAAAACCGAGAAAATCAGGTGGTTTTTATAGATAAAACCCGGGTAACCGTTGTAGGTCGTGTGGTTGGTGGAGCCGTTGAGGCTCAAAAAGTAATTGGCTTTGGTGAAAACGGATTAGTTGAAAAATCAATTACAGATGCAGATGAAATTGAAAAAACAATAGCCATAAGTTCTAAAAACAATATTGGAGTGGCAGCGATAACATTAGGATATAAGCCCCCCGGATCAGAAGTTACCCCTTACACAAAGGCTAACTTTAAAACGAATAGCGAATCGGGTGAATATAGGGTGTCCTTATTGCCGTTAGATTATGAGTTAAAAGCAAGTGATTTAATTCTTTCGGGGTCGAATCCGATTTCAATTTTAAGTGCAGGTACAACAGAAACTTTTAATTTTTCTAAAGCAGTTGCATCAACAATCCCTAGTTATGAAAACGAAGATGGAAGTATAGAAACAGGAAGTCCATACCATTACGTAAAAAGCTTTACCTATCGGTCTACTCCTGTTTTAAAAGTAGTGGAGCAGACTTCTGATAAATTCGTAACTGTTGATGGGGTTAACATAAGCATCCAAGAAATGCCCTCTCTTAAGATGTATTCTCAGTTTGCACCCTATAAGTTGGTGCTAAATAGGTTTGAGCGTTACTTGAATTATGATACGAATAACGCCCCAATTGAAGATTTGATACCGGTAATTGATGGCGAGTTAATTAAAACGAATAATTTAGCATTAGCTAATTCTGAAACTATTGAAGTTGACCCAGACGATGCTAGTATTTTAACCTATACCTTTAGAGGAGGATTACCTAATATTACGCCTCCATTTAAACTTTCAATCAGCTTAGAATATAGAATAGGTGGTAAGAATTATCCCGTTGAAGATTATATAAAGGATGGTGTTATTTTTGGAGGGCAATCAGATGGCAGTCAAACATTTGTAACGGCAGCACCAGATATACCAGATATTATTTTAAGAGACCCTCCGGGTTCTAACAGTTTTGCTTCTATTGAAAAAGGAACTAGTATTACACTGACAACAGAAAGTTCGGCTGCTACTACAATGGGAGTTACAAATAACACTAAAATTTATGGAGGTGTTAAATTTGCATTTGGAGGCGGTTTAGCTGGTCCAGTAGTTGAAACAGAAACGACAAGTAGTATTGATATTGGAATTGGACTTTCTACTTCTTCTAAAAATGGTAAAAGTTTATCAAAAACATATGCGTTTAGTCAAACCATTTCTACCAGCGATGACCCCGATTTTGTAGGGTCCGAAGGAGATTTGTACATAGGGAATTCAAAAAATCAATTTTATGGTTCCTTTAATAATGTTCAAGCATCATTAAAAGCGAAAGGGGATAATAATTACGATAATTCAATATTCACTAACGGTGGCTTCGTGGTGGATATAATCGTACAAAAAGCGGTGTATTTTGTGGAAGAACCTTCTGAAACCTTTTTCGTTTTTTCACAAAAACACATTTTAAGCACTTTAATCCCAGAGTATGAATTGTTTGTTAAAAATATCGGTAATGGCCAATTAACCCCCGGGAAAAATGGCACATTGACTGTAGAGGAGTATGAAGAACAAATTCGCTTATGGAGAAAGGTAATCTTGGATAATGAAAAAAGCAAGTTTTTGGCAAAAAACGACCGGGAAAAATACAAAAAATCATTAACTAATGTTATTTCTAATTTTAATAGTGAAATAGAAACAGCCATAAGTGGTAGTTATAACCCCGCGGGCGAATTGCAATTGCGAAGTAAACTGGCTCAATCCAATATGATAAAGGATTTATTGAATACTAAATTTGACGATAATATTTCATTTGATGCTGGGGTTGGTGAGTTTACAAGAAGTGTAGAAACCATTGTTGTGGCCAATAAATCTACTGAATATAATTTAAAGATAGATGAAAGTATAGCCGGTGAACTTGGACTTCAAGTCAATACAACAGGATTTGTTAATACCACAAATGGGTTCTTTCAACAAGATGTTAATACCTCGTTATCTCAAGAGGTACAAACTACTACAAAGATAAGTTATACCTTAAAGGACAACGATCCGGCAAACGTATTAAGTGTGGATGTAGTGAATTCTTTTGATGGATACGGGCCTGTTTTTATTACCCAAGGGGGAAGAACGTCTTGCCCATATGAAGGCCCGGAAGAATCTAAGTTCTATCCTCAAGCAAATTACGAAGAATATTTTAAGAAGTATTTTGCTAATCAAAGTGATATAGTAGCTAGTAATGTGGCCATAATAACCAATGAGCAAGACTACAATGAATTAAGAATGAATGCTTTTGGAATAACAGTTGATAATAGAGATGAAAGAATTCTATTAGAAGTTGAAAGACAAAGATTAGTGGATGCAAAAGCCCTTCTTGAGTTAAATTTTTCTAAAGATGTAGATTGCTGTTCAGATGTTGCAAAAGCGCAATTAAGTTTTGCAACGCAGAAGGTAGAGGTCCCTTTATTAAGTGTTAAGATTGCTGATATAAGCAATGTTCCTGAAAGTAAAAATGCTGAGTTTACACTATTATTACAGAATAGTAG
>JBNMNO010000130.1:0-6371 GCA_051275695.1 Mariniflexile sp. | reverse complement strand
AATATATAAGGCATAGATGCTTATAATTATACCTGAAAAGGTAATTATGCTTAACAAAGTAATTGGGAAAACTAAGTTTTTAAGTGTTTTCTTAAATTTCACTATTGAATTATTTTTTTATTCCTCACAAGGTTTTTGTTTATTCTTAGTTGCGTTGATTACATACTAAAATAGCAAAAGAAAACGTATCAGAGGAAAATCCTACAGATTTTCCGAGTACACACAAACCAGCAATTAAGTATACTTTTTGTTGCAATAGTTTTTATTCAGACATTTTAATTTCTAATCTTTTAATAAGGTTTTCCAATCAAAAACCTATGTTTTCTGTTTTATATGTTAATAGAGATTACCTTCGGATTATCCAGATATTGGTGTTTAAAAAGTATCTTTGTTATAGTCTTATGGTTCTGTTGATAAAGGTGTAATCATAAAAAACACTATTCTTAGATTCCAGGATCGTAACACGAACTATCCGCATAAAGTTCATGAGCTAGTGAACTAAACCGGTATATTTTATTTTTTATCAACCACATAAGTCGCAAGAATCAGCTAACAAGATTCTTTCCTTTTATGCGAAAGCAAACCAATCAATGATTACAGATATAAATGTGAACAAGCCAGAACCTATTGTTAATGAAAAACAATTAGAGTTGTTTAATCGCGCTACAAATGTTAAGCAGACTATTAAAGCATTAGAAGCTGGTAAACCTGTATTAATAACTGAGTTTTACAGCAATGGATTGTTACTTCTTAAAGAGCTGCAGGTGTATCTTAAGAGAAAGTTGCCCAACAAATCTTTTAAGGAGCAACGCAAGTATCGGTCAGAATATCATAAGCTGTCAAATCTTATTTTAATAGAAATTGCAGATCATAAATTGGCGGTAAAAAAATCGCCTTCTATTGGTTGGTTAAAAAAACTTTATCCGGAAACCAGCGATTTCCTATTGTCCTTTCCTCAAGTACAAGGATTAAATAGTTCTTGGCAGTGGTACCAAAATGGGATTTCCATTCCTGTATTAAGAAATAAAATACATCCATATTACGGCACTTATTTCCCTACACGTTTTGATCATTTAATACTTCTCGACAATTGGTTAAAACGTTATGAAGGACCTAAAAAGTCTGCAATAGATGTTGGGATTGGGAGTGGCGTACTTTCTTTTCAAATGATAAAGTATGGTTTTCAAAAGGTTTTCGGAACAGACACAAATCCTAATGCGATTGTTGGACTAACAGAGTTCATGGGGAATACAAAGTTGTCCAGAAAGATAGAATTAGATCTTGGACATCTTTTTGGTAATTGGGAAAAGCAGACCGAATTGATTGTTTTTAATCCGCCTTGGTTACCAGCACCTTCTAATCTGGATAAGAATGACGAAGCTATTTATTACAATGAGGATCTATTCCCTGATTTTTTTGCAGGAGCAAAAAAAAGACTGTTACCTGATGGAAAGCTCGTGATCATATTCTCAAATTTAGCTCAAATAACCAATGTAACGAAAGACCATCCTATAGAAAAGGAACTAGCCGAAGGTGGGAGGTTTCAATTGGAAAAACGCTTTAAAAAAACGGTGAAAGCTGCTTCTGAAAAAACAAAGCGAGATCAACACTGGCGTTCTTCTGAAGAAGTAGAGCTTTGGGTACTAACAAATAAGTAAGATTTTATAATATAAAAGAAATGTTTTCTTTTATTAAAATTATTGAAGTTTTGCCGGATCCAAGGACTAACAATCACTAGAACACACAAGGGATAGTATATGCGGTCGATTTAATGCCGCGTATACGTTGTTTGCCATTGGCTTTTATCATTTCAACACTTCATTCAGATATTTTTTTAATTTCACCAACGATAGAGCAGGAGGACTCCACTGTATTAAATATCGTCCCAAACTTTTCGATATTCTTTTTTAGTAAATTAATATTTAGATTATTGTCTTGACTGTAAATTCTTAATTCATAATTTATTTCGTCCATCCTTGGAGGTTTTTCCAGACGTGTTGCGTTGACTATTATTTCAGCATTTGAGTATTCAAAATTCATTAAATCGGAAAAGCGTTCAACATTTTTAAGAATACAAGCTGAAAATGATCCTAAAAATAATTCGGCCGGGTTTGGCAAATCACCCTCTGATTCCGGAGTAATCCCAAAAATAATTTCCGATTGTTTAATTTTTATTGAAGCATTATTTTTTGAAGATGAGTTTGCTTTACAGGAATACTTCATAATCTATTGATATTATTATTCAGCTTGCCACTAAGGCTTGTGCATAAACCGTGGCGGAAATAAGACACTCGTCACTGTCCCATGTGAAACCAAGCATGATTTAAAATTAAAAACACAAACTTAAACTGAGCCCCACCATTAGTTATTAACCTTGGTAGCGGCTGCCATGTATGCTGGTGTTCGCTTTTTCCTTTTAATCAATTTTACAATTTCATACCAAATTACTGAAATAAAACCAATCATAATACAAGTTAACAGTTGTTGCGAATTCAATGTTTCAAATTCAAAAAATGTGGTTAAAGGTTTTACATAAAGGATAAGTCCTAAAATGGCGATGGTTATAAAAATGATAAATAAAACCATGTTGTTCTTATACTTCAAAGTTGTAAATATGGAATAATAAAATGAGCGGTTAATTAAAGTCAGGAAGATGTTAGCTGCTATCAATACAGTAAAGGTCATTGTCCTTGTAAGTGCTTCATTATAACCGTTAATAACCGAATACTGGTAAACAAACAATGTTCCTGCGGTTATCACTAATCCCTGTATGATGCTTATGGATAGTTCATTCCAATTAAAGAAAGTAGTTGTTAATGCTTTAGGTTTTTGTGACATCGTATTCTTTTCCATCGGTTCATTTTCATAAATAATAGAACAGGTAGGTCCCATTATTATTTCTAAAAATATAATGTGGATGGGTGAGAAAATATTGGGATAAATCCATCCTAAAGCCAAGGGAATAAATACAGTCAGTATTATTGGGATGTGTATGGATATAATATATTGAATAGCTTTTTTTAAATTGCTATAAATCTTTCTGCCCATAGCAATGGCATTCACCATTTTGGACAAATCATCTTCGAGTAAGATCAATGATGCTGCTTGTTTGGCTATTTCTGTTCCTTTTTTTCCCATGGCAACACCAATATGTGCCGCTTTTAAGGCGGGTCCATCATTTACGCCATCGCCTGTCATTGCAACTATTTGATTATTGGATTTTAAGGCATTGATTATTCTTAATTTGGCATCAGGAAACATACGGGTAAAAATAGTAGTGTCCATAACGCAGGTTTTTAACTCATCTTCCTGTAATTTCATCAACTCATCTCCCGTAATAGTTTTTTCGTAACCCCTGAATCCAATTTGTTTTGCAATCGCTGCAGTAGTTGTTGCAATATCACCTGTTATGATTTTCACAGAAATGCCTGCTGTATAAAAATCTTCTAATACTTTTTGAATATTCTTTTTTGGTGGGTCGTAAAAGGCAACTATGCCTTTAAATTGAAATGGCAGATCTTGTTGTTTTTCGGGATAATTATCGCCTGTAAAATTTGATATACCTACACCCAATACCCGATAGCCCTCAGTTGTTAAAAGTTGAATGGCTTCATTTATTTGTTGCTTTTCAGTTTCTGTAAGTTTTGAAACATTCATCAATGCTTCGGGTGCCCCTTTAGCGGCTATGATCCGGTTTCCATTATGTTCCTCAAATATATGTGTCATCATAGGCGGTTTACCACCTAATGGGTATTCATGAATGAGTTTGTAATCTGGTCGTTCATCATTTTGTATAACATCCTTATAGGTTTGGTGCAATGCTACTTCCATTGGGTCAAACGGAATAGGCTCACTTGCCCACATCGCCATTTTAACAAGCTCTTTTTCGTCTTTAGTTAGTGAATCACTTGGTGGTGAGATTTTATTTGATGATAGCAGAAATAGTTTTGCAAAACTCATTCTGTTTTCAGTAATGGTTCCTGTTTTGTCGATACAAATAGTGGTGGCACTGCCTAATGTTTCAACAGTTTTCATTTGCTTTACCACAACGCCCATTTTCATTAATCGCCATGCACCTAATGCCATAAAAGTTGTAAAAGCAACAGGGATTTCTTCGGGCAAAATACTCATTGCTAGGGTGAGTGACTGCAGCAAACTATTCAACAGATCTTGAGAATTCCAATAATTAATTGCCCAAACAATTACAAAAACTACCGTTCCTGCAATTGCCATCTTCTTCACAAAATTCGTGATTTGTCTTTCCAGCGGTGTTTTTTCTTCGCTAATACTTTCTAAACTCGTTCCAATTTTACCTAATTTGGTTTCGTTGCCAATAGAAGTTATTGTTGCAATAGCTAAACCACTGGCGACAGTTGTGCCATTATAAATAAATTTATCTTCTTTTGTCTTATCCTTAAAAACAGCAAAAGATTCGCCGGTAAGTATTGATTCGTTTACTGAAAAATCGTTCGAATGGATAATACTGCCATCTGCGGTAATAGATGTGCCTTCTTCCACCATCAGGCTGTCACCAACTACCAGATCTTCGCTTTTTATTTCTTCTACCTTCGCATTGCGAATGACTTTGCAATTTGGTTGTGAAAAATCTTTTAGCTTTTCTAAAGCATTCTTGCTTCTAGAATTCTGGTATAATGAAATTGAAGTAATGAATATAATAGCAGCGACAAGAAAAAGCCCATCTCCTGTTTTGCCACTTATAAAATAGATGGAAGCAGCCACCAATAGTAAAACCGTCATTGGTTCTTTGGCAATGCGCTTCAGTATGTCTAAGAAGCCGCTTTCTTTTTTGGAGTCTAATTTATTTTGTCCAAATTTTTCTCTTGCAAGAATTACCTCCTCGTTTGTCAAACCTAATATGTCGAAATTATTTGCAGACATTGTGATAGATAACTTTAAATTTGTGAGCTCTATTAGGTTTGCCGCTATGGTCTTGTATAAGAAAAATAGCGGGTTTGGGGTTACATACTTTTAAGGTTTAGATTTTACTTATTAAATGTAAGAATTTCAATTCTCTTAACCACATACCGCTTGTTTTTATGCATTAATACAAGGTAAATAACTCGTTAAAAATAATCTGGGAAGAGATTTTATAGGTCATTTATTCCTCCAGCGTATATTTTTAATCTTTCAAATCATTTTTATGAAGTTTTTCCGCAATTAATGCCACCGATTTGAATAAACAGCGTTTCAATGCAGTTTAGGTTTTATTAGCTTATAAAATTTCCTTTGGAATAATTTTTCTCGTCCAGGTTTTTAAACGTTTAACATTACTTAATTCAAATAAACTTATTCCCAAATAACCGATACCGTATTGACCAAAATCATTTCTTAAACCTAATACCTTCTTTACCTTGATTAATGAATGTTTCATTAAAATAATTTAGGCTATGGCATTAATCACGAAAAAGGATATCGAAAAGTTAGATGAGATACACAGCGAAACCTGTATCTCTATTTTTATTCCTACCCACCATGCAGGGAAGGAAGCCCGATCTGGAGAGGACACTCTTAATCTTAAAAATCAGCTGAAAAAGGTAAAGGAGAAATTGGCCTTTGAAGAAATGGTACCAAAAGAAATCGATGCATTGGTCGCTCCTATTCAAGAACTGATCGACGACGGTGAATTTTGGCGGCACCAATCAGATGGGCTGGCCATTTTCCGTTCGGATAATTTTTTTAAAACATATACCCTCCCTGTCAATTTTCTGGAGTTCAATTATGTTGCGAACAGCTTTTACCTGAAACCGCTGTTGCCCATGTTTAATGGTGATGGTACGTTTTATGTGTTGGCCTTGGAATTGGAGAAAATAAAGCTTTATGAACAGACCCGGGATAGTATCACAGAACTAAGTATTGAAGATGTAATTCCAGCACGTATGGAAGATCGCGTAGGCTATGATTATGAGCCTAAGGGCCTTCAGTACAAAAGTCAGGCTGATGCAGAGGGTAGGGCAATGTACCATGGTCATGAAGAAGCAGATAATGATCGTAAGAACGAAATAGCCAGATATTTCAGGGAAGTGGATAAAGGCTTGATGACTGTCTTAAGGGATAAAAGTGCCCCAATGCTCATCGCCTCCCAAGAGTTTCTGTTTTCGATTTATAAAGAAGAAAATAGCTATAAAAATTTGTTGGACGACCTAATTATCTGCAACCTTTCAGAGACCAATAAGTCTCTCTTGCACGAACTTGCATGGGAAAAAATGGAACAGTACTTCGATGTCGAGCGTAAAGAAAAAATCAGTCTTTTTAAACAGCATGATGGTACTGGCAGAACTTCCTCCGAAATAAAGGAAGTTTTTACAGCTGCCTGGGAGGGTAAAATTGATACGTTATTCGTTGAAAAAAGT
>JBNMNO010000129.1:0-6445 GCA_051275695.1 Mariniflexile sp. | reverse complement strand
CTAATATTCCCTCAGGCAAAAAGTATTTGGCTATTGTGATGTCCAAGGCTAAGTTTTGAGTTTTAAAATTTATTCAAATCTATGAATTATCAACTTTGTCCCCAAGTTTTACTTTTGATCCTATTATTCTTTTAAAACCGGCTAAAGTTTTTTGCTAAGGCTTAACCAACCTCCGCCATTTATAGCTTCAACACCATGGCTATTTAAAACACTTGCTGCATTACCAGAGCGCATTCCGCTTGCACAACACGTAATAACGGGTTTGTTCAGTTTTTTTATTTCATTAATTTTTGACGTTATACTTTGTAGCGGTATATTTTTAGAACCTTTTATAGCGCCTTGGTCATATTCCCCTTTTGTTCTTACATCTAATATAATGGCACCTCTGTTTTGAAAGTCTTTAACACGGTCTTTGTTATTTCCAAATATAAAATCTAATAGTCCCATAATTTAATTTTTATGCAAATTACTTTAATTTTTTTTAAAGTGAAAGTAACATAGGTTGCTAAACAATTCATTAAAAATTTATGTATATTCAACCTTTAAAAACACTAGTAAAATAGCGAAGTAATGATTGAGCCTTACGTTAAAATAAATATTAAGAATAAAATTGGATATATAGAATTTTATCATCCAAATAGAAACTCTATGCCTAGTGAAATCTTGCTTAAATTGCGGGATGCCATTGTTGATGCTGGCAATAATGAAGCCATAAATATTATTGTTTTAAAAAGTGGAGGCGATAGAACTTTTTGTGCTGGTGCCAGTTTTAATGAAGTCATGGCTGTTAAAACTGCAGACGAAGGAAAAACTTTTTTCTCTGGTTTTGCTAATGTTATTAATGCTATGCGTACCTGTTCTAAACTTATTATAGGGCGTGTTCAAGGAAAAACGGTTGGAGGAGGCGTTGGTTTAGCTGCGGCTACCGATTATTGTTTGGCAACCAAGTATGCTTCTATTAGATTAAGCGAATTAAGTATTGGTATTGGGCCTTTTGTAATTGAACCTGCGGTATCTAGAAAAATAGGGGTAACTGCTATGTCTCAATTAACTATAGATGCTGAAGGACTTTTTTCTGCGGAATATGCAAAAAATAAAGGATTGTATGCTGATGTTTTTGAAACTGTTGAAGCATTAGACGCCGCTATAAAAGAGCTTGCCGAAAAGTTAAGTAGTTACAACCCAGAAGCTTTAAAACAGATGAAATTGGTTTTTTGGGAAGGTACTCAGCATTGGGATACGCTTTTAACCGAACGCGCCGAAATTAGTGGCAAATTGGTTTTGAGTAAGTTTACTAAAAATACCTTAAAACGGTTTAGATAGCACTAAACATTAACTCTTTTTTGTCTAACAATACCTAACCCATCATCAATCAATCTTCCAACTTCGGGTTTGTTTTGTTTTATGGTTTCTAAATGGTTTATAATGGCATCACATAGTTTAGACTCATTTCCAATAAAAGCCAATTCATACAATTCCATAGGTAACAACCAATCAGAAGGATGATTTTCAATGAGCTCTTCTAATACTTTATTTCTTGAAATCGTTCTATTTTTGGCTTCTCTATAATCTTTAACTTGTTGGTAAAGAATTTCTAATTTTATGAGCTTAAGAGATTTTTTAATATGAATGGTTTTTGATGAAGGCACATGATTTATTAAATCGAAACTATTCAAGTCTGCTGGACCAGAAAATGCCGAAACAATGCTTTTTCCAACAGCCATATCGTAAATGCCGTATTCGGGTTTAAATAAAACAGTATCGTGATGTTTTACGGTACAATCTTTAAAGCTAATTAGAATTATTTTTCCTTGAAGATTTCGTTTGCCTGTAATAATTTCGCCCGAAACTGTAATGCCACCTTCAAATTCAAGTGTGATAATTTTTTCTTCATAAATATTGTAAGCGCTTAAGTCACGCGGACTCATATCTTCAATCGCTAAATTGATGCCTTTTAGCTTCCCTATGGGAAATCCAAATCCGTTTTTATGGGTATTTATACCATGTCCCACCAATTCTTTTTCTCTATAAGACAAGGCGGTTTCTCCTCTTGTTTGGACATAAATTGGGTTTCCAGTATCTTCAATTACATTAGAAAATACACCCGATATTTGAATACCTGTACTTAATTCAATGGTTCCTAAAGCATTCGACTGTATTAATTTGTTTATTCCCTGAAGCCCACCTTTTCGTAATGCCATGGTATTAGCAAATTCTTCCAAAACTAAACTTAAATGGGCAAAATTAGGTGTAACAAAAAGCTGAGGTTGTGGTTTTGTTATATCAAAATTTTTAAATGTTGCTTCTATATTGTATGGTAATTTCTTTACTGAATCTGTCATGCACCAGGCACTTTCACCTATAGACGATAATAAACCGGCGCCATAAATTTTAGGATTATCTAAAGTTCCAATGAGGCCATATTCTACGGTCCACCAATGTAAATTTCTAATGAGGGCCATTTCACTGGGTTCTCCCATATTGTTTTGCACATCTTCCACCTTTTTTTCCGCGTAAGCGATATCCTTGTCCTTAGAGTTTGGTGCTTCTTTAATAATGGATAAATGCCTTACCGCTTCATACAATTCATAATCTTTAGCAGATGAAATTGCTTTACAGCCAATTTCTCCAAATCGGCGCAAATATTCCGCATATTCTGGGTTGGCAATAATGGGTGCATGACCAGCACCTTCATGAATAATATCTGGAGCTGGCGTGTATTCAATATGTTCTAACTGCCGAATATCGCTGGCAATTACCAGTACATTATAAGCTTGAAATTCCATAAAAGCATTGGGAGGAATAAATCCGTCAACCGCTACCGCCGCCCAACCTATATCTTTTAAAATACGATTCATTCCATACATGTTAGGAATATGGTCTACCAAAATCCCAGTTAGATTTAAACCATCTATATAAGATTTGTGTGCAACTGTTTTAAGGAAATCAACATTTTTTCGCATGACATAACGCCAAACTGCCTGGTCTATAGCCGAATAATCCTCGTAATTTTGAGGTTTAATAAACTGTAATAAATGCTTGGGTAAGCGACTCAAAATGGCGTTAGATTCTATGGAATTAGACATGTTATTTTAGGTAAAACATTATTAAAGTAAAAATACAAATTCTATATAAAACAGATTGTAAACTGGAGTTAAATAAAAAAGCAACTCTTTAAAGTTGCTTTTTTAAATAGGTTATTGACTCATTCCAGGAGGATATTTTTCCATGATTTTAGAGACAAACTCGTTAATACGTTCTTCTTTTTTATCCATGTTTCTACTTAAAAAACCAGTACCCATACCTTGCCAAACTAGTTCTTTTTTGTTGGCATCGATAAGGTCTATATATAACGTGCCTTCTGTACTGGTTGATATATTAGGTTGCTGATTCCAGCCCCAGCCCCAACCAGGTCCGAAGCCTCCATAGCCTCCCCAACCCCAGCCGCCATAGCCCCAAGAGTTGTTGTAAACATCAACACGTTGTTGAGATTTTGTAAAAAGGCTTACTAAGAGATCTGGATTTTCAGATTTCATAAAACCTTTAGCCAAAAGTTCCGCTTCGATAGCACGCAGAATTCTACGCTTGTCTAAATCGCTAATTTCAGCTTTGTCAATACCAGTTTTAAAGAACGCATAGGTTTTGTAGGTTCCAAAGTTGGCGTTTTTGTCATAATCCGCTGCAACTCTAACGGAGCTACAAGAGGAAACCACCAGCAGTATTGCTAATAGTGGTAATGTTCTAAGTAAGTATTTCATAGCGTAATTTTTTTAAATGGTTATAGTAAATTTAATAAACGATCATCAACTATGTTAGGTATTGTAACTTTTAAATTAGGCTCGGTTTCCATAGCGCGTTTTATTGCAAACACGGCTTCTTCATTTCTTGCCCAACTTCTTCTGGCTATTCCGTTATTTACATCCCAGAAAAGCATCGATTTTAAACGTTTTTCAGCATCTTTAGTACCATCAAGAACCATACCAAATCCACCATTTATAACTTCACCCCAGCCAACACCACCGCCATTATGGATGCTTACCCAGGTAGCGCCTCTAAAACTATCACCAATCACATTTTGTATCGCCATATCTGCTGTAAAGCGAGAGCCATCGTATATGTTACTGGTTTCTCTATAAGGGGAGTCAGTTCCGGAAACATCATGATGGTCGCGTCCCAATACAACATACCCAATGTCGCCCTTTGCAATGGCATCGTTAAAAGCCTGTGCTATTTTCATGCGTCCTTCTGCATCGGCATACAAAATTCTGGCTTGTGAGCCCACCACTAGTTTATTTTCTTGAGCGCCTTTTATCCACTGAATATTATCAGCCATTTGTTGCTGAATTTCGTTGGGAGAATTTGTTTTAATTGCTTCAAGAACTTTGCATGCTATAGCATCGGTTTTAGCTAAATCTTCTGGTTTCCCCGATGTGCAAACCCAGCGAAAAGGCCCAAAACCATAATCGAAGCACATAGGTCCCATAATGTCTTGCACATAACTTTGGTATTTAAAATCAATACCGTTTTTAGCCATAACAGCTGCACCTGCGCGAGATGCTTCTAATAAAAAAGCGTTTCCGTAATCGAAAAAATAGGTGCCTTTTGCGGTGTGGTTATTAATGGTATCAACATGACGGCATAAGGTTTTTTGAACTTCTTCTTTAAATTTTTCAGGTTGATTGGCCATCATGATGTTGGCATCTTCAAACGAGATATCAACTGGGTAATAACCGCCTGCCCAGGGATTATGAAGCGAAGTTTGGTCGCTTCCTAACTCAATATGGATATTAGCTTTATCAAATGTTTCCCATACATCAACAATATTACCTAAGTAGGCAATAGAAACGGTTTCTTTTTCAGCTTTAGCTTTATTGACACGGGTAACTAACTTTTGTAAATCAGTAATAATTTCATCGATCCAGCCTTGCTCGTGACGTATTTTGGTGATTTTAGGATTCACTTCAGCACAAACGGTAATACAACCTGCAATAGTTCCAGCTTTTGGTTGTGCGCCACTCATGCCGCCTAAACCCGAAGTGACAAATAGATGCCCTATTGGTGGTTTTTTAATTTTTCTGAAGGCATTTAAAACTGTTATAGTGGTGCCGTGAACAATGCCTTGCGGGCCAATATACATGTAGCTGCCAGCAGTCATTTGACCATATTGAGTAACACCCAAAGCATTGAATTTTTCCAAATCGTCCTGTTTAGAATAATTAGGAATCATCATGCCGTTAGTAACCACAACTCTTGGTGCTTCGTTGTGCGAGGGAAACAAACCCATGGGATGACCAGAGTACATAATCAAGGTTTGTTGGTTGTTCATTTCGGCCAGATATTTCATGGTTAATCGATACTGCGCCCAATTTTGAAACACCGCTCCATTACCGCCATACGTTATTAATTCGTGGGGATGTTGCGCCACGGCATAATCCAAATTATTTTGAATCATTAGCATTATGGCAGCTGCATGTTTTGATTTTGCAGGATACTCACCTATAGGACGTGCATACATTTTGTAATCTGGTCGAAACCTGTACATGTATATGCGCCCGTAAGTATTTAATTCTTCTCTAAATTCTTTAATTAATTCAGCATGATGTTTTTTGTCAAAATACCGTAACGCATTGCGAAGTGCTAGTTTTTTTTCCTCATCAGATAAAATATCCTTGCGTTTTGGTGCATGATTTATAGAGGTGTCATAAGGTTTTGTAGAAGGCATATTTTCTGGAATGCCTTCTAGTATTTGAGCTTTAAAAGTCATAGTAACAGGTGTAACTAATTATTGCTTGTAGAATTTATTTTTATCGAAACCATAAGGGCAATGTCTGCATCCGCTCTCACAACAATAACCTCTTTTTAGTAGATATCGCTCTGTAAAGCAGCGATACCCTTCTGGAGTTAAGTAGTAATCGCCTTCTTCAATGGGGATTATTTTTTTCATAATTACACAAAGATAACGTATTTTGGATTGTTTTTAGAACGCTATTAAACATGATTTTAATTTCAAAATATTTGGTTCCAAGAGGCTATACAGGGATCACTGTTTTCCCTTTTGTGTTTTTAAAATCGAAGCATTTAAAGTTGAATCAAACTTTGATAAATCATGAAAAAATTCATTTAAGACAGCAGGTGGAACTATTAGTGGTGCCATTTTATTTAGTTTATGGCGTTGAGTTTTTAGTAAGACTATTTCAATATAAAAAATGGCATTTGGCTTATAGAAATATTTCGTTTGAACGTGAAGCTTATGCAAACGAAATGTATCTAGATTATTTAAAACAACGAAAATTTTGGAGTTTTTTAAAGTATCTTAGTGGCCAATGATTTTTAACCTGAAGCATAGCATAAATCAACAGATAAGTTTGCCTAAAAGTAGGGGTGTAGACTTATATGTGAAGCGTGAAGATAAAATTCATCCTTTTGTGTCAGGTAATAAATATAG
>JBNMNO010000128.1:0-6554 GCA_051275695.1 Mariniflexile sp. | reverse complement strand
CTTTATATGGCGGACTTTCAGCAGTGGCCTGGACAGATGTAATTCAGGTGGTGTTTTTGGTTTTGGGAGGCTTAGCAACAACTTATTTGGCCTTAAATATGGTTTCTGGCGGTGAAGGTATGTGGGCTGGTATGAAAACCGTATATGAAGCAGCTCCAGAAAGGTTTTCAATGATTTTAGACGAGTCAAGCGCTTATTATGATATGTTGCCTGGAATTGGTGTGTTGATTGGCGGAATGTGGGTAGCGAATTTATACTATTGGGGATTCAATCAATATATTATTCAGAGAACCTTAGCGGCCAAATCACTAAAAGAAGCGCAAAAAGGAATTTTATTGGCGGCTTTTTTAAAGTTAATAATTCCGCTAATTGTTGTAATTCCAGGTATCGCAGCTTACGTAATGGTTCATGACCCTGATATTATGGCAAAGTTAGGTGAAGCAGGATTAAAGAACTTGCCAACATTAGAGCAAGCAGACAAGGCGTATCCATGGCTATTGCAATTTTTGCCTACCGGATTGAAAGGGGTTGCTTTTGCAGCATTAACAGCAGCAATTGTGTCGTCTTTGGCTTCAATGCTAAACTCAACTTCCACTATTTTTACAATGGACATTTATAAGCAATATATCAATAAAAATGCGAGTGATAAAAGTACCGTGAATATGGGGAGACTATCTGCAGGTGTTGCTTTGGCGATTGCTTGTGTTATGGCACCTTTATTGGGCGGCATTGACCAGGCTTTTCAATTTATTCAAGAATATACCGGCGTGGTGAGTCCGGGAATTTTGGCCATATTTATTTTAGGCTTGTTCTGGAAGAAAACGACCAACAAAGGTGCAATTGTTGGGGCCTTGGTTTCCATACCAATTGCGATGTATTTTAAAGTAGGTCCTAAAGGATGGTCTTCAAGCCCGTTATTTGTAGATGTTCCTTTTTTGGATCAAATGGGATATACAGCGGTTCTTACTATGATTGTTATTGCAATTGTGAGTTGGGTACAACATAACGGAAAAGATGATGAAAAAGGAATCATACTTTCAAAACAATTGTTCAAAACAGGTACGGTATTTAATATTGGTGCATTTGCCGTTATGACAATTTTAGTGGCATTATATGCATTTTTTTGGAAATAAAATTTGTTTAATCACTAAACATGAATGAATCGCGCATGACAAATTTTGACACGCAGAGGAATGATGAATAGCAAACAACATATATTACTATTAAAAAAAAATAAAAAGATGAAAAATAAAATAATAATTACAGGCGGTGCGGGATATATTGGATCACATACAGCGGTGGAATTTATTAATGAAGGATTTGAGGTTATTATTGTAGATAATTTAAGTAATTCAGATATTTCAGTTTTAGATAGCATTAAAAGTATAACAGGTGTAAAACCTAAATTTGAAAATGTTGATCTTACCGATAAAGACAAAATATCCATTTTTTTTGAGACACATAAGGATGCCGTAGGATTAATTAATTTTGCGGCATTTAAGGCTGTAGGAGAGAGTGTGCAATTGCCTCTTCAATATTACCATAACAATTTAAACATATTGTTAAACACTATTGATTGTATGGATAGGTTTGGAATAAGAAATTTAATATTTTCTTCATCAGCAACCGTTTATGGATTGCCAGATAGTTTTCCGCTAAACGAGAATTCAACAACAAAAAGACCAACATCTCCTTATGGCAACACCAAAAAAATTGGAGAAGAAATAATCGAAGATTTTTCAAAAGCAGTAAAAAACTTTAAAGCAATTTCATTAAGATATTTCAACCCAATAGGAGCTCACAGCTCTGGTGATTTAGGCGAAACGCCTACTGGTATTCCGAATAATTTAATGCCATTTATTACACAAACTGGTTTAGGGCTAAGAGATGAACTTAAAATATTTGGAAATGATTATGAAACAAAAGATGGTACGGCTGTAAGAGACTACATTCACGTGGTAGATCTTGCAAAAGCACATGTTTTGGCACTTCAAAGATTGATACGAAATGAAGGATATGAGAATTTTGAAATTTTTAACATTGGTACAGGTATCGGTTACTCAGTTTTAGATGTAGTAGCTTCTTTTGAGAAAACAACAAAACAAAAATTAAATTATTCATTTGCCACTAGAAGAGAAGGAGATGTGCCAATTTTATATGCAAGTACTTTAAAAGCTAAAGAAGAATTGAATTGGAATCCTACATTAACACTAGATGATATGACAAAATCATCTTGGGAATGGGAAAAGAAAAGGAATATTTAATTTGAAAATTGTTTTATAAAATTAATTAAAAGTGATAGATCAACAAATTATAGCAATAAAACTCTCAAATTCAAACGGGTTAGAATTACAAATTTCTAATTTTGGAGCTACCATAATAAGCTTAATGGTCCCCGATAAAAATAAAGAACTCATAAATGTAGTTGTTAGTTTGGAATCCGCAGAAGATTATACCAAACCGTATTATTTAGAAAAAGGGCTATATTTAGGTAGTTCGGTTGGAAGATATGCGGGTAGAATTTCTAGAGGATGCTTTAAAATTAATGATAAGGTTTATCCAATTCATAGCGAAAATAATGTTCACTTACATGGTGGGAAAATCGGATTTGATAAAAAATATTGGGAAGTTGAAAATTTAAATAAGGGAAAAAATCCGCAAATAACATTGTCTTGTATTAGCGAACATTTAGAGGAGGGTTATCCTGGGAATTTAAAAACTTTTGTAACCTATCAGCTAAGTGAAGAAAATGAGGTGAAAATTGCGTATAAAGCAACAACCGATGCTGAGACACTGGTTAATTTAACCAATCATTCTTATTTTAATTTAGATGGAAAGGGCACTATATTAGATCATAAATTAAAAATTAATAGTTTATATTATTTAGAGGTAGATGGACAATTAATTCCTTTAGGAAAATTGATAAATTCAATGAACACTAGTTTTGATAGAAATGAAATATCACAGCTTGGAAGAGAGGATTTTGAAGGTTTTGATGACACCTTTGTCTTAGGAGATGAAAAATTAAAAGCATTATTAATGTCTCCAAAAACAGGAATACAAATGGAAGTTTATACCAATCAACCTGCAAGCTTGGTTTATACACCGGTAAAATTACCAGATTTGACTTATAAAAATGAAGTTAGTTATTCTAAATTTTCAGCTATTTGTTTTGAAACTCAGAATTTCCCGGATGCACCAAACAATAATAATTTTCCATCTTCAATATTAAAACCAGGGGAAGAATATATTAACGAAACTGTGCTTAAATTTAGTGTAATTTAAAAAGTGAATTATCCTGGAATGGAAAAAAATTATAGAAATAAGTAAGTGTTTTAATGTAAAGTAAATCTGTGATATTTAAAAGATATCAATTGTAGCTAATTTAACTTTATTTTAAATGAAGTAAATAATATAAAAAACTTATAACAAATGAATTCATTATTAAAGAAGAATATTTTAGTAACAGGAGCGACTTCAGGCATTGGGAGATGCTTAACTAAAAAATTGCTAGAATCAGGGGCGAATGTAGCTTTCTGTGGTAGATCTGAGAATAAAATGGAAAAATTTCTAACAGAGCTTAAGTATTTTAATAACTATTATTATTATGAAACGTTTGATATATCAAATGAAGATGATATTGTTAATTTTGTTAAAAATGCATCTAACTACCTAGGTCAATTTGATATTCTTGTTAATTGTGCAGGAGTAAATTCTGCTAGGGCACCTGTTTCTGATATTAAAATAGCTGACTTTGAATGGATGGTAAAAATAAATATGATTGCTCCGTTTATTTTTATGAAGGAAGTTTATAAAAGTATGCAAATTGAAAAATCTGGATTATTTATAAATATTTTATCTACAGTATGTAATTTTTCAAACGAAGGGATAGGTGCTTATACAGCATCAAAAGCAGGTTTTGATGCATTAGTTAAAGTATTTCGAAAGGAAGTTAGAGAAAGTAATAAGAGAGTTTGTTCAATTTATCCAGGGGGTGTTGATACGCCATTTAGAGATGCAGCTAGGCCAGCATATTTAAATGTAGAAAATGTTGCTGAGGCAATAATATCAATGATGTTATTTGATGATAAAACCTCTATTGATGAATTAGTTATTCGCCCAATAATAGAAAAGAATTATTTATAAATGAAAATGCGGTACATATCAGATTCATCTTATTAGGTGTATATATTTCATTTACCCCTAACACTTCTAATTCCAGGGTTTATTGCAGACTGGCCATTGCATGAAAACTTAAAATTATTGATTGTAGTAATGAGTACCACTATTATTTGTTTTGTTACCTACCATTATCTAGTTAGAGCCAAATTTATATGTCAATTTTTGAATGGAAGAAAATATTCAATCAAAAAACCTGATCGTCTATAAAGTAGTTACAACAAATCATATTAAATATAAACAGTATTAAACATTTAAAAAAAACAAGTATGAAACTTAACTTTGCACAACGAATATTCTTCATTACACTTATAGTTCTCAATTGTATTTTTGCACAAGCGCAAACAAAATCAGCGCAACATTCCAATGCCTTAACGGATGGCCAAGGATTTGAAGTAGGTATTTCAGAAGAGCGATTGGCTCGAATTGATGCCATGTGTTTAAAAGCCATAGAAGACGGAGACATCCCTGGTGCAGTTGCATTGGTGGCTAGAAAGGGAAAAATTGTGTATCATAAGGCCTTTGGAACTTCAGATGCAAAAACAAAACGGAGGCTTCAAAAAGACGATATTTTCAGATTAGCTTCGCAGTCAAAAGCGATTACAGCTACCGCGGTTATGATGCTTTGGGAAGAGGGAAAGTTTCAGCTTGATGATCCAATTTCTAAATATATTCCCGAATTTAAGAATCCTAAAGTGCTTGATTCAGTGCTAACGGACGGAACCTATCTTACGAAACCGGCAGACAAAGAAATTAGCATTCGGCACTTACTTACCCATACCTCTGGTCTTGGTTATGGCGTAATTGATGGCGATGCGCGCATTAAAAAAATCTACAAAGATGCTGGAATAATTGATCTTTTTACGACGGAAAAAATTACGATTGCAGCGAACATCAAAAAACTTGCTGCGCTTCCCCTGCACCATAACCCAGGTGAAAAATTTACATACAGCGAAAGTTATGATGTGCTTGGGTATTTTATAGAAATTCTATCTGGAATGCCATTTGACACCTACTTGAAAACCCATATTTTTGAACCTCTTGAGATGACCAATACTGCATTTTACTTACCCAAATCGAAAGAAGAGCGCTTGGTGGCTGTGCAAACGAATGCAGAAGGGAAATGGACTAATTACCCAACAACATTTTATGATCCTAATTATCCTATAACGGGTGCGAAGCAATTCTTTTCAGGAGGGGCAGGACTTTCTAGCACCGCTGAAGACTATGCCAAGTTTTTACAGATGTATCTAAATAATGGAGAATTAAACGGAATAAGACTGCTAAGCCGCACCACAATCAAAGTCATAATGGCCAATCAAATTGGTGACTTATTCCCAGAAAATCCAAAGGCATTCTATGGGCTTGCTTTTATGGTACAAACCAAAAAGGGAGAAGGAGCTGGTGGCAATGGAAGCCTTGGAACCTTTAGTTGGGGTGGCTATTTTAACACCTCTTATTTCGCGGACCCTAAGGAACAAATTATTGGAATACTCTTAAAGCAAACACAGCTCATTAAAAAAGACGATACCCTTTGGAAATTCCCTGTTTTGGTTGGTCAAAGTATTGACGACTAAACATAAATGCGCTTCAACAAAACGCACACAATCTTAAAAACAGTTTCGCTGTCCTGCGAAACTGTTTAAAATACCCCAAAAGCATTTATCTCAATAGTTTACAGAACTTATGTCATTAAAACGCATAAACGGTTACTTCGCAGCTTTAAAAAACGCTTGAAAGAGCGCTCAGCTCGTCAAAATATATCGGTAATCAACCGATAAAAACAAATATAAAAGCAACACTATTTGCATTAAACTTGTCAGTATGTTGCTAAGAAATACGACAACTTTTCATTTAGAGTAAAGCGCCTACAATACCAACAGCTTTCCGAATACGATTTTATGAATTTTTCTAAATATGACTCTAAATCTGAATATAAATTTATTGACGGAAATATTGAACTTTATTCTTATAGATGTTATGATTTAAGACGTTTTTACGAAACACCAAATTATCGATTATTATTATTATTTATGAATAAGCTGCGAATAATTAATAAGCTGAAAACGGAAAATAATACACCGTTTTAAAAATCTATAATTGAAAAAAATCATATCACATCCATTAGCATTATTAATTATTGGACTAATATTAACGGCTGTAATTAATTTAGATAGAATTATGAAATTCATAAACGAAAAGGTAAACGGAACATAATAAACTTTGCCCAACAAAGAACTGAGCTAAAAAACAACTTATATAATTGGGTAAATAATGGTGGCTCACTTTTAGTTTTTAGTGAACACGCACCATTAGACCAAGCAATTAATCCGTTATTAAAGAGATTTGGAATCGAATCCAGTATTGGCTTAACC
>JBNMNO010000127.1:0-6568 GCA_051275695.1 Mariniflexile sp. | reverse complement strand
TTAAGTTACACGCTTCATTACCAGTGTTGTTTTCTCCATTTGTATTTCCACACAACAAATATTGTGCATAAGCAATGGCCATAGGTAATGTACCACAACCTTCGGGACCCACAAATAATTGCGCATGTGGAACTCTGCCATTTTCAACACTTTGTGTTAAATGGTTTTTAATATGTTCTTGCCCTAAGATCTCTGAAAATAGCATCGAACAAACCTACACAATTTTTATCAGATGTTAAAACACTAATTTGTATTTTGAGCGTTACCACAAGGGTCGGGCTTTGCGCTAAATCTTTTGTTTTTTTTTAGGAAAAACCAAAAGGATATCACTACAATCCCTAACGCAATAACGCATCCGAATTAAATTATTGAAATTTATTTATTAGCTACATCGTTTTCGCTAAAAACAGGTTTTTACAACACTTTTTATTTAGTTACATTTGTGAATCAAATACTAAAAAAAAATAATTATCTTATACATGAAAACGCTTAACGATTTTAATTTCAAAAATAAAAAAGCCTTAATCCGAGTAGATTTTAATGTGCCTTTAAATGAAAATTTTGAAGTAACCGACGACACCAGAATTGTATCTGCCAAACCAACAATTATTAAAATTTTAGAAGATGGCGGAAGCTGTATTTTAATGTCTCACTTAGGACGCCCAAAAGGTGTTCAAGATGAATTTTCTTTACGCCATATCGCAAATAAAGTAGAAGACATTTTAGGGGTAGAAGTTAAATTTATATCCGATTGTATTGGAGAAAAAGCCGAAGCTGCTGCTGCAAATTTAGAACCAGGACAAATTTTATTACTTGAAAACTTACGTTTTTATAAAGAAGAAGAAGCAGGTGATAAAGCATTTGCTGAAAAACTATCAAAATTAGGTGATATTTATGTGAACGATGCTTTTGGTACGGCACACAGAGCCCATGCATCAACTACTATTATTGCTCAGTTTTTTCCAAAAAGCAAATGTTTCGGATATTTGTTGGCTCAAGAAATTGAAAGCATAGATAAAGTATTAAAAACAGGCGAAAAGCCAGTTTTAGCTATTCTAGGTGGTGCCAAAGTATCATCAAAAATTACGATTATTGAAAATATTTTAGATGCGGTTGACCACTTAATTATTGGAGGCGGTATGGCCTTCACTTTTGTAAAAGCTCAAGGAGGAAAAATTGGAAACTCAATTTGTGAAGACGATAAGCAAGAATTAGCTTTAGAAATCTTAAAAAAGGCCAAAGCTAAAAATGTGCAAGTTCACATTCCTGTTGATGTTATTGCTGCCGATGCTTTTAGTAACGATGCAAATACACAAGTGGTTGCTATTGATAAAATTCCAGATGGTTGGGAAGGTGTAGATGCAGGACCAAAATCTAGAAAACAATTTCATGATGTGGTTATGAAAAGTAAAACAATTCTTTGGAATGGACCATTAGGAGTCTTTGAAATGGAAAATTTTGCTGGCGGAACTATTGAATTAGGAAACTCTATTGCAGAAGCTACTAAAAATGGCGCATTTTCTCTTGTTGGAGGAGGCGATTCTGTTGCAGCTGTAAAACAATTTGGTTTTGAAGAAAAAGTGAGTTATGTAAGTACTGGTGGCGGAGCTATGTTAGAAAGTTTAGAAGGGATTGTATTACCAGGAATTGCTGCTATTTTAGAATAGAACTTATAGTGGTTTAAAATATGAAGCCACAAATGCACGATTATATTTTTATAGTCTTGTATTTGTGGCTTTTTCTTGTTTGTTCACATAAAAGCAAACCGATATGAATGGAAATGTGTAAGGGGAGTTATTTTAATGGTTAAACCATATAAACTCAATTAAGTTTTTATTTTAACTTAAAAAATACGATTTTAGCCATAACATCGTTCAATATTACCAAATGAATAGATTTTATGGCATTTAGATTTTTTATAATAGGATTAGTTTTTTGTTTCGGAACGTGTTTTTCGCAGGCGCAAAATGCTAAACCTATAATTGATGGGAAAAATAATAATTCAAAACCAATCCAAACTCAAAAGGATAGTCTTTTAGTTCAAAAAGTGGAAGACGACCTTTTTGCTGCAGATTTAGACCAAAAGTGGATGGAAGAATTGTATAGCAATTCGCTTTATGACACCATTTATAATTCCATTACAGAACTTACCTTCGAGGAAGTAGAATACCCCGAGCTATCAACAGAATTACTCAAAACCAGATTAGCGGCATTAAGTTCTAAAACACCTTTTAATGTTGAGTATAACCCAGGTTTAGAAAGTGTTATAAAATCATATTTAAAAAACAGAAGAGGGTCTATTCAAAAACTTATTGATTTAAGTGCTTTTTACTTTCCTATGTTTGAGCGGGAATTAGACAACCACGACCTCCCTCTTGAAATAAAATATTTAGCCATAGTAGAATCAGCATTAAAACCCAGGGCGAAATCGAGAGTAGGCGCTACAGGATTATGGCAATTTATGTATGGCACTGGTAAAATGTATGGATTAGATGTAAGTAGTTATGTAGATGAACGTAGCGATCCCTTAAAATCTACTGAGGCTGCAGCAAAATATTTATCGAAACTTTATGAAATTTTTGGAGATTGGGATTTAGCATTAGCAGCATACAACTCCGGTCCTGGTAATGTAACCAAAGCGATACGTCGTTCTGGAGGGTATCAAAATTATTGGAACATAAGGCACAATTTGCCACGTGAAA
Source organism: Mariniflexile sp. (assembly GCA_051275695.1). Classification (GTDB taxonomy): domain Bacteria; phylum Bacteroidota; class Bacteroidia; order Flavobacteriales; family Flavobacteriaceae; genus Mariniflexile. The sequence goes on along the minus strand of JBNMNO010000127.1, from coordinate 3,866 downwards.
CGGCGGGGTATTTACCTGCTTTTTTAGCTACCATGTATATTTTTGAATATGCTGAAGAACACGGGTTTACAAAGCCAAAACCAGAAGTGGCCTTATTTGAAACCGACACCATACGAGTAAAGCAAATGATTACACTCGACCAGATTTCAGAATCAACAGGTGTTGAAATAGAAGAACTTCAATTTTTAAATCCTTCTTATAAATTAGATATCATACCTTTTGTAAAAGGAGAAAATTATATGCTTCGTTTACCGCGATCAGCTATTGGAGATTTTGTAACCAACGAAGACCAGATTTACGAGTTTGCACAAACAGAGTTTGATAAGCGCGAAAAACCAATGCCTCAGTTTTTTGATTCAGACACAAAAACAACCCACAGGGTTAGGTCTGGAGAATTTTTAGGTTTAATTGCCAGAAAGTATGGTGTTCGGGTAAGTCAGATAAAACAATGGAATGGTTTAAGAAGTAACAATTTAAAAGTGGGTCAAAAATTAACCATTTACCCACGTGGTTCTAGCGGATCTGCATCTGCGTCAACGAGTCAAACCGCCACAACGAATTCAAGTTCAGCTCAAGCAAAAACTTACACCGTAAGGAGTGGAGACTCACTTTGGAGCATTTCAAATAAATTTCCTGGAGTTTCTGTTCAAAATATTAAAGATTGGAACGGTATTAGTGGTAGTATATTAAAACCAGGAATGAAACTCAAAATATCTAAGAGTTAATTTCCTTTAAATCTAATTTATATGATGCGTAATTTTCTTTTTTTAGGCTTGTTATTAGTTTTTATACTATCGTGTGGTGATAATAAATCATCCAATAAAAAAATGCTTTTAGATTCTTCTGGCAGTATTAACAACGTTTCTGTTGTAATAGAAAATGAATTATGGGAAGGAAGTATTGGAGATGCTATTAGAAATGTATTAGCAGCACCAATTTACGGATTACCACAAGATGAGCCAACCTTTACTATTAGTCAGATCCCTCCAACAGTTTTCTCTGGGTTTGTTACTAAAAACAGAACCGTTTTAAAAATTGAAATAGCCAAAACGGCTGGAATAGACATTTCAAGTAATGTATATGCACAACCTCAAAAGGTTATAGTGGTTTCAGGAAAATCGAGAGAAGAAATTATTAATGCAATTAATGATAACGCATCAAAAATAACAGAAACGTTTAGAAACGAGGAGATTACAGAAAGGCAACGGCAAATGAGTAAATCGCCTCACAACTATAAATCGATTAAGGAAAAACTTGGGTTAACTATTCAGTTTGCTTCGGCATATAGAATAGCTAAAGAAGTTGATAATTTCTTTTGGATTCGGAAAGACATAACAACGGGCACTACTAATTTAATAATTTATGAATTGCCTTTAGATGCTTTAAAAAGAAGCGATAGTGTTGTGAATCAAATTATTAAAATAAGAGATTCTATTGGCAAAACCTTTATTGAAGGGGGTGTAGAAGGGTCTTATATGGTTACCGAAAATGCATATGCACCATTTCACGGAGAAACTATTTTAGATAATAAAGCAACCTTATTAACTAAAGGTATTTGGGATTTAAAAAACGGGTTTATGGGAGGCCCTTTTATAAATTATGCCATTGAAGACAAAATTAATAAACGATGGGTAATTATTGAAGGTTTTGCTTTTGCACCGTCGGTAGAAAAGCGTGATTATATGTTAGAGTTGGAGGCTATTATTAAATCTGTTAAAATAGATTAGAATTTTAGATTAAAACAAAAAGACCAACACATTTACATTGTGTTGGTCTTTTTGCTTTAGGCGCAAAGAGGCCGTTTATTTTTTATCTTCGGTTTTGTCGTCTTCTTTACTGGCATCTTTAAACTCTTTAATACCACTACCAAGACCTCTCATTAATTCTGGAATTTTTTTCCCACCAAATAATAATAATACAACCACAACAATTAGAACAATTTGCATTGGCCCAATAACTAAAAATGTATTTAAAGAAATCATAACTATTAATTTTATTATGCAAAGTTAATAATTAAAGTTTAATAAAATCGTTTTGAGTATAACTTTAGCATAAAGCAAACACCTCTTGCCATATTTTTATTTAATTTTGTTTTTAACATGGATACTAAGAAAAAAAAAAATAGAAGGATAAAGCGCAAATTACTTGATAGGTACAGACTTGTTATTCTTAACGAGAAAACTTTTGAGGAGCGCTTATCAATTAGTTTAACACGGTTAAATGTTTTTGTTTTAGCATCCTTGTCCGCCATTTTTCTAATAAGCGCCACATATGCATTAATTGCATTTACAACATTACGAGAGTATATTCCGGGCTATTCTTCTACATCTCTAAAAAAGAAGGCCACCGAGTTAAATTACAAAACAGATTCTCTGCAACAAGTTATAGCTATGAACGATCGTTATTATGCCTCTATTAAAAAGGTGTTGCAAGGGGATGTTAACACGATAGATTTTGTTAAAGATTCTATTATTAGAGCAGTTAAATTAGAAGCGAATGAAGTAGATCTAAACCCCACTTCAGCAGATTCGATATTAAGACAAAAAGTAGATAAAGAAGATAAATATAATTTATTTGAATCTGCTAAATCAACTTCAAATTTTGTGTTATTTTCACCTGTAAATGGGACCATAAGCGAACCATATAACATAAAAAATAAGCACTATGCTGTAGATATTGTTGTTTCAAAAAACACACCAATTAAAGCGACCGCCGATGGCACTGTAATTTTTGCAGAATGGACTGCAAGTACAGGATATGTGGTGATTGTTGAACACAGTTACGGATTAATTTCGGTATATAAACACAACTCAGCTTTAACAAAATCTCAAGGAGATTTTGTTAAAGCTGGTGAAGTTATTGCAACAGCTGGTGATTCGGGCGAATTGTCTACAGGGCCACATTTACATTTCGAGCTTTGGAATGATGGTTACCCAATTAACCCAACGAACTTTATAGATTTTAAATAAATGAAACATTCAAGGCAAAAAGCTTAATTAAAAAAGAAATAATTCGAAGCATGTTACATCTCACATTTAAAAAAATAAAAAAGAACGGATGCTATCAATAAAATCTGTTTTAGCAAAACCTTTTGCAAAACGCATATCTATAAAAATTAAAAAGTGGTCAAATAATCCTTTTGAAACTCAAGAAAAAGTGTTTCAGAATTTGATTTCGGAAGCTGCAGGGACGCAGTTTGGGAAAGACCACGATTTTATAAGTATTAATTCTTATTCCGATTTTGTTAAGCGTGTTCCCGTTAGAGATTATGAAGATTTAAAGCCCTACGTTGAGCGTGTTGTTGCCGGAGAAGAAGATGTGTTATGGAAAGGAAAACCACTTTATTTTGCAAAAACATCGGGGACTACATCTGGGGCTAAATACATTCCGATTTCAAAAGAAAGCATGCCGTATCATATTGAAGGTGCTCGAAATGCTATTTTAATGTATATTCATGAAACTGGAAAAAGTCAGTTTGTTGATGGAAAAATGATTTTCCTTCAGGGAAGTCCCATTCTTAAAACGCAAAATGGCATTCAATTAGGACGCCTTTCGGGAATTGTGGCGCACTATGTGCCTAAATATCTTCAAAAAAACAGGTTACCATCCTGGGAAACCAATTGTATTGAAGATTGGGAAACAAAAGTAGAAGCGATTGTTGAAGAAACGCTGCCCCAGAATATGACCATTATTTCAGGCATTCCATCATGGGTTCAAATGTATTTTGAAAAACTTCAGCAAAAAACAGGAAAAAAAGTTGGTGATATTTTTAAAAATTTTAATCTTTTTATTTTCGGAGGTGTAAATTACGAACCATATAGAGCCAAATTTGAAAATCTTATAGGAAGAAAAGTAGATAGTATAGA
>JBNMNO010000126.1:0-6569 GCA_051275695.1 Mariniflexile sp. | reverse complement strand
AACGGGACATTTTCTAATAAAATATTAGAAAACTTTAAGCATATTTCTACTAATAGTATGGGTTCTGATTTTGCTGATATAAACAATGATTTACTTCCAGACCTCATAGTTTTAGACATGATGGCAGTCGACAGAAAACGAGGAAAAGAAAACATGGCATCCATGAATACAGCCAAGTTTAACCGTATGGTAAATAAAGGCTATCATCATCAATACATGTCTAATATGTTGCAACTTAATTACGGAAATGGCACCTTTAGTGACATTGGTCAATTTTCGGGTATCGCAAAAACCGATTGGAGTTGGGCTCCATTAATAGCAGATTTTGATAATGATGGTTTTAATGATGTATTTATAACCAACGGGATTGATAAAGATCTTTCCAATCAAGATTTTAGGAATCAAATGAAAAGAAAAAATTTAAACCAGAATACAGAAGCAAATTTAAAGGAGGCTATTGGTTTAATACCTTCAACGAAACTTTCAAATTATATGTTTATAAATAATAGAGATTTTACTTTTCAGGACGTATCTACCAATTATGGTTTTGAGACTAAAATAAACTCAAATGGCGCTGCTTATGCAGATTTTGATAATGATGGCGATTTAGATTTGGTGCTTAATAATCAATCTGATAAAGCATCTATTTATAGAAATAATACGAAAGCAAATTACATAACAATAAAGTTAAAAGGTTCAGATAAAAACATAAAAGGGATCGGCGCAATGGTTCTAGTTTATGCAAATAATACGCAGCAACTAAAAGAATTGTATGTGAGTAGAGGTTACCAATCTTCAGTAAGTTATAATTTAAATTTTGGTTTAGGAAAATCAAAAATTATAGACAGTATAAAAGTAATTTGGAATAATAATAAAACGCAAGTTTTAACCCATATTGAAGCAAATAAGCAATTAACCCTTTCTTACAGTAAAGCTAGAAAAAGATATGCTTTAGTTAGAAAAAATAAATCCTTATTCGATTCCATATCAGCGTCAAGTATAGGGATTCATTATAAGCATAAAGCGGTTAATTTTGATGATTATAGATTACAGCTACTACTGCCTCAAAAACAATCTGTTATAGATAACGCATTTAAGGTTGCTGATGTAAATAATGATGGGTTAGGATGATATCTTTATAGGAAATACAATAGGGTTTCCTGCAGAACTTTACATTCAAAATAGTTTAGGAACTTTTGTGAAATCAAATGAAGATTTATTTGAAGAAGACAAAGATTATAACGATAATAACGCTTTGTTTTTTGATGCTGATAATGACGGTGATTTAGATTTGTACGTGGCATCTGGTAATTACAGTCAACCTGAAAACAGCTTGTTGCTTCAAGATAGATTATATATTAATAATGGGAAAGGGTATTTTTATAAAAGAAAACTCCCAAAAATGTTAAACGTTACAAAGGCCATTGCTACAGCCGATTTTGATAATGATGGCGATCTTGATTTATTTGTTGGAGGGCGTGTGGTTTCAGGTAAATATCCTATGGCACCAACATCTTATTTGTTAGAAAACAGAAATGGAAATTTTGTAGATATAACAGCAATAAAAGCTAAAGAGTTACAATCTATTGGTTTGGTAAATGATGCTCAATTTTCAGATTATGATAATGATGGTGATAGTGATTTGATTTTGGTAGGCGAGTGGATACCTGTTTTGTTTTTTAATAATGACAAAGGTGTTTTTACTAAAATCGATTTACCATCAAACAAAAAGACTGGCTGGTTTCAAACCATAAAAAGGATAGACTATGATGCTGATGGGGATGATGATTATTTTGTTGGTAATTTTGGTGAAAACAATAAATTTCATCCAAATGAGAAAACACCACTTCATGTTTACTCCAATTATTTTGATGATAACAATAGCTATGACCTTGCTTTAAGTAAAGAATCAGAAGGATATTTGTTTCCTATTAGAGGTAAAGAATGTTCTTCTCAGCAAACACCTTTTTTAAATGAAAAAATTGGAACATATAGCGAATTTGCCAATTCAAATATTTTTGATGTTTACGGAAAAGAGACTATTGAAAGTGCTTTACATTTAGAAATTTCCAGTTTTAAGTCGTACTATATTCAGAATAAAGGCAAAGGTAATTTTGAATTTAAAGCTTTGCCTAATCAAGCACAATTTGGACCCACTTTAGATTTTGAATTTTTAGATATAAATAGAGATGGAATAAATGAAGTTTTAGGTGTTGGAGGAATGTATGATTCTGAAGTAGAAACCATTCGTTATGATGCTTCACAAGGGTATGTTTTAACGCATAATAGTGACAATAATATTTTCATGTATAAAGATTTAATAAGCTTAACCAATAAAGAAGTGAAAGCAATAGAAAGGATAGTTATTAATGGGAAATTGCACCTTGTCTTGATGAACTCAAATAAAGAACTTAGTATATTAAAGGTTAAGTAGATAACAAAAAAAACGCCAAGCATATGCTTCGCGTTTTTAATATAGTGTAAAATGTAAATTTAATCTGCCAAAACAATAACCTTATTGTCTTTCATTTCAATAGTTCCAGAGCTTATTTTTAACAAGGTCGTGTTTTTTTCGCCTTTGGTAAATTTATCTATAACGGCTTCGTTTAATTCTATATTTCCTGAAATCTTCACAAATCCTTCTTTTAATAAGGATACAATAGGAGCGTGATTATTTAACATTTCAAAAATTCCATTAACTCCCGGAACAGCAATGCTGGTTACTTCTCCGCTAAATAAAGTGGCTTCTGGCGATACAATTTCTAAATACATATTATTGTTGTTTGTTATTTGTTATTTGTTGTTTGTTTTTGGCCCCTTCTGGCAACCATCAACGAACAACCGTTAACCAATTACACTTCAGCTAACATTTTATCTCCAGCTTCAATAGCTTCTTCAATAGTTCCTTTAAGGTTAAAAGCAGCTTCTGGTAAACGATCTAATTCGCCATCCATAATCATGGTAAAGCCTTTAATGGTGTCTTTAATATCAACTAACACACCTTTAAGGCCTGTAAATTGCTCAGCTACGTGGAAGGGTTGAGATAAGAAACGTTGTACACGTCTTGCTCTACCTACAGCCAATTTATCTTCTTCAGATAATTCTTCCATACCTAAAATAGCAATAATATCTTGTAATTCTTTATAACGTTGTAATAACTCTTTTACACGTTGTGCACAGTCGTAATGTTCTTTTCCTAAAATGTCGGCAGTTAAAATACGAGACGTAGAATCTAATGGGTCTACCGCAGGATAAATACCTAACTCGGCAATTTTACGAGATAATACGGTTGTAGCATCTAAATGCGCAAAGGTTGTTGCAGGAGCAGGATCCGTTAAATCATCTGCAGGCACGTAAACCGCTTGTACAGATGTTATAGAACCTCTTTTAGTTGAGGTAATACGTTCTTGCATCGCACCCATTTCGGTTGCTAATGTTGGTTGGTAACCTACTGCAGAAGGCATACGACCAAGTAATGCAGATACCTCAGATCCAGCTTGTGTAAAACGGAAAATATTATCAACGAAGAAAAGCACATCTTTTCCTTGACCTTCGCCAGCACCATCACGGAAATACTCAGCAATGGTTAATCCAGATAAGGCAACACGCGCACGTGCTCCTGGAGGTTCGTTCATTTGTCCGAATACGAAAGTGGCTTTAGACTCCTTCATTTTAGCTTTGTCAACTTTAGATAAATCCCATCCGCCTGCTTCCATAGAATGCATGAAATCATCACCATAGCGAATAATTCCAGATTCTAACATCTCTCTTAAAAGGTCATTTCCTTCACGAGTTCTTTCTCCAACACCAGCAAATACTGATAAACCACCGTGACCTTTTGCAATATTATTAATTAACTCCTGAATTAAAACTGTTTTACCTACTCCAGCACCACCAAATAATCCAATTTTACCACCTTTTGCATAAGGCTCAATAAGGTCGATTACTTTAATACCAGTAAATAAAACTTCGGTAGAAGTTGATAAGTCTTCAAATTTTGGTGCCTGACGGTGAATTGGTAACCCAGCTTTTCCAGCTTTAGGTAAATTTCCAAGTCCATCAATAGCATCTCCAATAACATTAAATAAGCGTCCGTAAACATCATCACCAATTGGCATTTGTATAGGTGCTCCCGTTGCTGTAACTAGAGTGCCTCTACTTAAACCATCTGATGAGTCCATAGCGATAGTACGCACGGTATCCTCACCAATGTGGGACTGTACTTCTAATACTAATAAAGAACCGTCAGCTCTTTTAATTTCTAATGAATCATAGATTTTTGGAAGTTCTGAACCTGCATCGAATGCAACATCGATAACCGGACCTACTATTTGTGCAACTTTACCTGTAACTTTAGACATTACTTATATGTTTAATATTATGCGACTTAATTGAGTGAAAACACGTTTAGTTTTCGGGTGCAAAGATATATTTTTTAATTTAAAATAAAAGTTGTTTTTTTAGCTTTTTTGCAATAAAAAAACACCTTCAACTAGAAGGTGTTTAATAGTAAGAATATATTGAGTTTTTATCTTAATGCTGGAGAATAATTTGTTGGATAATCGCCTGTTTTAACTACATTTCCAGAAGCTACAAAATTTGACCCGTAAGTAGCGTCTATGGCTTTTAAAAATTCATTAGCCATTACGGTATAACCTCTAGCTGTAAGATGGATGCCATCTAAGCTCACTAAACCACCAGTAACTAATTTAGTAGTTAATGTAAAATTTCCGCTTTGAAATCCTGTTGTAGTGGCTTTGGTTAATATAGCGTTTAAATCGACTAAAGCCAATCCCTTAGAAGCTGCAACACTAGCGATTGTTGCGTTATAAGCATCTGTTGCTGTTTTAATTTCAAGTTGTTCACTTGGTAACAACACCCATTTATCTGCTAGTGGGTTAGTAACACCTTCAACCGAAAATTGTCCTGCAAGACTAGGTGGTAATCCTGCAAGCAGCAAATTGGCATAGGTAGTTGTATTAACAGTACCAATAATAGAACTGCTAGGTAGTACAAGTAAATCTGTCGCTGTGGCTTGTCTGGTTTGGCCATAAATAGTTCCCAATAAATTTGCTACAAGTGGCGCCGCTTGAACAGGTAAGCCAAAACTTTGTACAAAAGCAGGAAAAGTAGGGCTTAAATTTAAAACACCTTCAATTTGAGCTGATAGGTTAGTTAATGTTTCATCTTTTATAACCACTGCACTAGCTGCTGTTGTTGAAAAAACAATGGAGCGTGCTGTTGCATTGCTAACGCCTTGTGATTGTAAATACGCATAGACCAGATTTAGTTGTCCGAAAACTCCATTTAATGTCGGAATTAATGGGCCGAAACTCGGATTTGTCGGACTTAAAGGCGCATAAGGTACGGTTGTAAAATGTGGTAAATCTTTAACATAAGGCACATTGGTAACAACACCTTTTGGGCTTACGGCTGTTAGTTGGTTAACCATGTCGTTAAAAACAAAATCAAAAGTTGCAGTTGGTGTAAGTGGATCAGTACCATCACCACCCGAAGTGGCATAGCCCAATACATCATTACCTCCAATTTCTGACAAAGAGAAAAAAGTAGGGTTTTGAGCTATGGCATATTCCAACATTGAAATAGAAGCTGATGTTGCCATACGCCCGAAATATGCATTTAAGGACGCATAACCATTAAAATCGATATGAGTGCTTTTTGCGCCTGGAACACCTACATTATTAAAGACAGCACCTAAATTTGCTGTAACATCTGTTGTAGGTGTAGCTGGTAAAAGGGCGGGACCTTTACCATCAAAATATAATCTCGGATTCCTTACTACGGTAGTGCCAAAAATTAAGCCACCAATATTATCATTCATTAAGGGCTGTGTAAAGCTTCCTCCTCCAATGTTTGCAAATTGTTGTGCTAACATATTAGGGAATGAATTTTCTTGACTCTGAATAAATAAAGCACCATCTGTATAGCCAGCGGAAAAAGAAGCTCCAAGAGCAACAAATTTTGAAAAATCTGCTGAACCTGCGGATAATGCAGGTAATTCTTCTATGGTTGTATCAATATTATTATCTATTAAAACGTCTTCTATGTCGTTACAAGCTGTAAACCCTAAAAGGATAACTAACAGCCAAATATATTTAGTATTCATAATAGTCTTTTTCATAATTATAAGTTGTTAATAGTCCAAGATACGTAGAACATAGATCCAATATTACCAGTACCAAATGCTGTAAAGTATTCATCTCCTAATAGATTTGTTGCACCTACTTTAAAAGTCGATTTAAAACTTGGTACTATTAAATTAATTTGGGCATCAACTACATGAAATTCTGGAACAACACCGTTTCCAAAAGTTGCTTCCCAGAAGTAATCATCACTAAAGCGGTAAGCCACATTGAATCCAAAGTTTTTAAACAACTCTGAGTTGCCAAAAGCGGCTTTAAATTTATGTTCTGGCGTGTTGAAATTTGTAGCGAAATCTGGATACTTCTGTTTATCGAAATCTAATTTAGCGTAAGTGTAACTTCCGCTCAAATCAAAACTGCCAAAAACTTTTGTCGATAAACCAATGGAAGCTCCATAAGAGTTTA
>JBNMNO010000125.1:0-6596 GCA_051275695.1 Mariniflexile sp. | reverse complement strand
GAAAAAAAACCAGCAGTAATAGCTTAGGATATAATCATGAGATTAAATTTATGCCAAGTAAAATTTACAAAGCTTCTGTTTATCAGTATCTGAAACAACTACAATCTTATGATGGGATAAAATTGATATTGCTAAAAACGGTTGTGGTTGATTGAGGAGTTGAAATAATTGCACTCAATATCAAATTATCATGATACCAATTATGCTTTATTTCGAAAAGTCTCATCTACAATATTCATAAAAATGAAGAATGAGTTTAGGGGTTAGTCAAACTAAACTTTAGGTTTGCGAGTAGTTATTTAATGTGATAATTTGACGTAGTGTATGCTTTTTATACGACGACGTAGGAGAAAATCATAATGTGTTTGGAATCTTTAGAGGTAAGAATGGTGAAGGTTAAACTTGTATTGAATAAAATTATTAAAATTATTTCAGGATATTCGTGCATTCAATTGTTTAATTCATATAAACCAAAATTATAAAACATGAAAAATTTATTTTTTATTTTAGTAGCAATGACAATTTTTAACTGTTCAAACAATGACACTGTCGAAAGCATTGATCTTACAATATTTAATTCAGAATTTTCAGTAATTGAAAACTTGGATAATGGCGTTGCGGTTTTAGATATAACAGAACAGCTGGGTGTAGAAGTCTTTTATGGTATTGAGTATGGAGGAGGATTCATATTTCATGTTGATGAAACTGACGGAACTATATTCGTTGCGACAGATTATTCTTCGATTGGTGCGACTTCCTGGGGAGACCATTTTGATTTAACTAATAGCGCGCTGATTGGCGATGGATTGACCAACACGCAAAACATTGTTGATGGTAATCTTAATGACAACAGTTCGGTGCCTAATGGTCTAGAATTTGGAAGTGACGATTATGCTTTTAAGATAGTCGCTGATTTAGAATATCTAAATTATGATGATTGGTTTATTCCAAGTAGTGGTTCTATGAGAGCAATTTTTGATAATGTCCATTCACAAGGTTTAGGAAGTTTAGATGAAACACTATTTTATTGGACATCGACAAAAGATGGCTATTCACCTTTTGTGATGAGCTTTAATGCATCCTTCAGCGGTGAGGTCTTTTTAGGCTCTTGTTTTAATTCAAACAGCGTTTTAATTGTAAGAAAATTTTAATTGAATTCATAATTATACAGTTTAACACATATAGCATGCTCAGATTATTTAAAAAAGAATCATCCATGAGATGATTCTTTTTTTATACCAACAAAATATTTTATTACGGATATATAATCTATTTTCATAATTTCAGTTACCAAACTATTTGATATGATGTCCGATAATAAGGTTTAAAACGAATTATAATACACCACGTTGTATTACATGAGCTTCGCTTAATAGCGAAATTTTAATACATAGTTTTCTTTACAAATATTTCTCTGCAATGTTAACTGCGTTACTTGCTTTGGGAAAAGCGGAAGTTCTATACATCGTTTTTACTTTATAAACTTTTCTCTACAATGCTAATGAAGCCTGGGAATAAGGATTTGGCGTTAGCCAAATTTATTCTGAGTTCATGGGCTCCTATTTATTAAATAGGAGAGGAAAAGAGCGCTATTTTTAGGGAAAGAAGCAGAAAATCAGTTGAATGCTCCTTGTGGAGTGACTTAGTTAATAACTTCAATTGATAAGTTACCAGAAACAATTTTATTATTAATATCCACACCATTAAAAATACCTGTAACTTTATTATCATTTTCTACAAAAAAAAAGGCATTGATGTAAATAGATACTTTTTGTAAATGAAACATACCTGATACTGTAAAATCAAAATTAATTATTTGTCCTTTATTTAAAACAGTGATTCTATCATCTTCAACGATTATAGAATCATTTAAACTGATAATATTAAAGTGATATTTTTCTATTTTCAATTTTAGTTTGTGGCTCGTTTGTTCTATTTCAAAGTTAAAAATATAATCTCCAGATGTACGCGTCAAAACCTGAGCAAACGGACTTTTTTTAGAAAACAGTAAAGGGTTTTTTCTAATGTTGCTTTCTACCACCGTTCGATTTTTATTTAATTCTTGGCAAAGTATTGGGTCGAATGATTTATTATTTACTTCAACTTCAATTTCAGATTTAGAGTTGTATTTTTTTAAAATCATTTTACCAGAAATAGCGCGATCGTATTTATCAAAACCACAATACGTACCAATTAAATACTGTCTTTCATTTGGTGAAGATTTTCCAATAAAAAATATAAATTTAGCGCCTTCACTCCTTTTATTTCCTACGTAATATTTAGTGTCAAAGTAGGCGAAATCTTCACTCTGTGTAATATTACCGTAAAACAAATAAGTGTTTTTTTCTTCATTTTCATTCACATACACATAAATCATTTCTATGGTTTTCCAATTATGGTGAATAATTACTTGACCTTTATTCATTTTATTATCTTCTCCAAAATAATAGCATACGTAATAGTGCTCGTTAATTTCGTCTCCTTTAGTTATTAATTCTAATTGTTTGAGTCTCTGTTTTGAAGAAAACAAATCGCTATTAATAAAATCAGTGATGTTTTTATATCCTAAATATTTAATATACAAATTTTTATAATCACCACTTATTTTAATGATAGGCTTACCAGAGGCAGCTTCTCGCTGTTTATTATATAAATATTTACCGTTGACATGGCTTTTTATAATTAGTTCAAAATCTCTTTTTAAGCTAGGCTGTTCAGTATTATAGTTTCCAAAACCATATAATTGAGAGTCTTTATACTTGATGGATATATTATGTTTTAACTTAAAATGACGTATAACACGATCTGTTAACACATTAAAAACAGTATTAGTTAAGTTTAAAGCCTCTGAGTTTTGATTTTCCATTAATTTCCATATTGATTAAAAGGAATTACTAATATATAAAATAATATGTGGAATAAATTATTTGGAAATATTTAAAATCTACATTTACAACCAAACCAACAAAATAAATATTAAAATGTTACGAAATTTATTAGTATTACTTGTTTTTCTTCCATTATTATCATTCTCTCAAGAATTAACAGTAAGCGGTAATGTCAAAACTGCTTCTGAAGTGTTACTCGGAGTGAATGTTATTGAAAAAGGAGCTTCAAATGGAACGACAACCGATTTTGATGGAAATTATTCAATTAAGGTTAGCCAAGGATCTACTCTTGTTTTTTCTTTTTTAGGATTTAAAACTGTAGAAGTAGTCGTTAATGGAACATCAAAAATTGATGTTCTGCTTGAAGAAGATACTTCTGAATTAGATGCAGTAGTGGTTAAAGGATTTAGCAATGTAATTGGACAAGCTAGAAGAAGAGCAGAATCTGTACAAACAATTGCAGAATCTGTTGTTTCTTTTACCGCTGAAGATATAGAGACCAAGGGCATTAATAATATTCAAACATTTACAGACCAAATCCCCAATGTTAATTTTACATCTTCACAAAATATAGGAAATAATTTTATTACAGTAAGAGGAATTTCACAAATCAGAAATGGAGATGCACCTATAGCATTTGTAATTGATGGAGTAACGCTGCCTGACGCCAATTTATTAAACCAAGAGTTATTTGATGTGGCATTGATTGAAGTTGTAAAAGGGCCTCAGGGCGCTTTATATGGCAAAAATGCTATTGCTGGTGCCATAAATATCGTTACCAATGAACCAACTAATACATATAGAAGTAAGGCTCAAGTTGGGTATGCAAACGGAAATTTATTAAAAGCACAGTTATCATCTACTGGGCCTCTTATAAAGGACAAATTATTCTATCGTGTTTCTGGTTCATATAAAAAAGGAGATGGTCTATTGAACAATACAACTCTAGATCAGGCACCAGATTATATAGAAGATTTAACACTTAGGGCACAATTAAAAGCTAAACTATCTTCTAAAATATCTGCTACGCTTACTGGTCAGGTAATTGACACAGAAGCAGGTGGTCTTTATTATGCGATACCAAAAGATGGTAGTGCAAAAATAGCACCAGATGATTATGACAACATGGCAATCCTTGCAGATCAAGATGGAGTAGGAACTTTAAAAAGCACCTACGGCAATTTAAAGGTAAATTTTAATTTGAATAAAATAAAATTAACGTCGCTAACGACATTTAATACAGTAGATAGAAATGCTTTTGGAGATTTAGATTTTACTGCTGCTGATGTATTAAGACAGGATCAAGATAGTAATACAAAAACCTTCAATCAAGAGATACGTTTAGGTTCCCTGAGTGATGAGGATAGTAAGCTAAACTGGGATTTAGGTATGTTTTATCAAAACCTAGACAAAACACTTATAACGACAGCTACTGCCGATTTCGGATTCTTTGCACCACCATTTGCACCGTCAGGTATACAAAGTCCTCTTGCTGTTGGTGATTTTACAAACACTTATAAAACCCTTGCAATATTTGGCTTTATTGACTACCAGTTTACAGATAAATTAACGTTATCAGCAGGTCTTCGATTCGATAATGATAATATCAGTCAGGATAATAGAAGTGAAGGCACAAACCCAGAAAGAACGGATACACAATTACAACCTAAATTTTCATTAGCATTTAAAGCAACAGAAAATATGATGATGTATGCTAATTATGGAAAGGGTTACAGAACAGGTGGCTTTAACCAAGGTCAAACAGTTAGATATGAAACATCTTTTGAACCTGAAATCACCGATAATTACGAGATTGGAATTAAAAATTCTTATTGGGATAATCGATTTATACTTAACATCTCAGCATATTATACCGATTTCTCTAATCAGCAATTATATGCATTAGTTCTTGATGGTGGCGCAGGGCAAATTCTGATTGGTAATTTTAATATTGCAGAAAGTGAATCTGTAGGTTTTGAAGCAGATCTTCGAGTACGTGCTTCAAATTGGCTTGATATATTAGGTAGTTATGGCGTAAGCAAATCTAGAATTATAAATGGTACATCAACAGTAAGTACTGGAACGAACGAAACTATTGATGTCTCAGGTAATTCAACCCCATTAGTGCCTCAAGATAGTTATAATCTTGGTTTGGAATCTAGTTTTAATGTTTCGGATAAAATAACTTTTAATGGTAATATAAATTTAGAGGGTACGGGGGAAATGTATTGGCATGAAGATAATGCAGCAGTATCACCTAGATATAGTCTCTTAAACGCCAGAATTAGCTTCACGTTTAATGATGATTTTTCTGTTGCCTTGTGGGGAACAAATATTACAGACACACAATATATTACAGAATTTTTTGACCAAACCTTCTCTAATGGAGGTTCGGATTTAGCATGGTTGGGTCAACCAACCGCCTTTGGCACAACGCTTACTTATAAGTTTTAATTTATAAAGAAGAAACGTTTCATTAATATTTGAGTTAATTTTTAAGTGAATTAATGTGAATGCTAAGCCACTAAATGACCATTAGTGGCTTTTTTAATTAATATATATAAACAAATAAAATGAGAGTAGCAACAGATATAGGAGGCACTTTTACTGATTTAGTCTGCCTTGATTTCGACGAAAAAACAGGTAAACCAACAGGAGTAAAAGTAGCAAAATCTGATACCACACCTTCTAATTTTGAAGAAGGTATTTTAAATACAATTACAAAGGCGAATTTAGATTTAAAAGAAATCAATTTTTTTGCACATGGAACAACCGTAGTTATTAATGCGTTAACTGAGCGTAAAGGAGCAAAAACAGCTTTAATAACTACAGCAGGATTTAGAGATGTGCTAGAAATCGCACGTTGTAACAGACCTGACTTATTCAATTTTAACTTTGTAAAACAACCACCTTTTGTACCAAGATATTTACGGTTTGAGGTTGAAGAAAGACTCAATTATAAAGGAGAAGTTTTAAAAGAATTAAGCACAGAAAATATAACAGATATTATCAAAACCTGTAAAGAAGAAGGTGTGGAAGCTATCGCCGTTTGTTTGCTACATGCCTATAAAAATCCAAAACACGAATTAGAATTAGTTGCTAAATTAATCCAATTATATCCTGAGGTAGACATTATAGCTTCTAACCAAGTGACTCGAGAATGGCGCGAATACGAGCGCACAAGTTCTACAGTTTTATCTGGTTATGTCTTGCCAATCGCAAAAAAATATTTGAATAATTTAGAAGAAAAACTAAAAAGTCAAGGCTTAAAACAGTCCCCATACATCATGCAATCTAATGGCGGAATTACGACGCTTAACGATGTGAGATCAAACCCCATTACTATGGTGGAATCGGGGCCTGCAAGTGGTGTTTTTGGCGCTATTGCTTTAGGAAATGTTATTCATAAAAAGAATTTAATCGTTTTAGATATTGGTGGTACAACAGCAAAATGCGCGTTAGTCGAAAATGGACAAGTAAAAATTACAACAAATTATAAAATTGAACATTCTCGTACCAAAGCTGGTTACCCAATACAAACGCCAGTTATAGACATCGTAGAAATTGGGAATGGTGGTGGCAGTATTGCTTGGATTGATAAAGGAGGAAAAATGCACGTAGGACCAAAAAGTGCCGGAGCAATTCCTGGACCTGCAGCTTACGGTCGTGGTGGTATAAGCCTTACCACTACAGATGCTAATATTATAA
>JBNMNO010000124.1:0-6906 GCA_051275695.1 Mariniflexile sp. | reverse complement strand
ATAGCGATGAGATTAAAGAATCAACCAAGGAAACTAAAAAGTTAAAATATGATGATATTGAGATAATACCGATATCACGAAAAAAATATACACAGTTAAAACAGCGATTAGCATTTCTTACTAATGATGAAAAAGAGCAGATATATATTTTTGAATTATTTGATTTTTTTAATATATTGGATAAACCAGAATTTTACATTGAAACGCTAAAATTTGATGAAACAGGCAAAGCACGCCTTTGGATGAAAAACCTAGAACTCTGTCGTAATGCCGATAAAAAAGATGATGTTACTACATTAGACAAGCTCAAAGAGATAGTAACCTTAAAAGTGCTCTGCACTTTGGGTATTGATATAAATACTTTTGAAGGGGTCTATAGCAGTAAAGAAATATCAGAGTTGGAAAATTTTATTCATAAAGGAGAAATAACTTTACACGGGAAAAAATTAAAAATGAGTAAAATAAAAAAACGATTATTTGATATTTCTTCGAAAAAATATAAAAGTAAAGGTGCATTTGCGAAAGCTATTATTGGCAAATTTTTAGGACTTAAACATGAATTTGCTTCTAGAAAAAGAACAAAGGATATAGATGAGTCTTTCTATCAAATATCTACAGAGTCAAAAGACCTCATTAATAAATATTATGGAATATCTTCTAGTTAGGTAAACCTTGTTAATCCCTTTAATGTAATGCTAACTTTGTCACTTCATAGTTAGCATTTAACATGATAGAGTTAAAAGCCATATAATATATATAGTTATAAAAGCTAGCATCCATATATAAAGATGTATCCACATCATTATTTGTTATGGCGAAGCAGTGTAGACACGATCGTGCAAGACTAATAATGTCGTTTATAAAACAGGGAATAGATATACTGTGGCGTCTAAAAAAGAAAGTCCAAGATTTATAAATATAAAAAAAATGTTCTCTGAGAGAACCCCTGATGCTTGTATAAGTTTATTTGCAACATGCTTAGAAATTTTAACTACGTCAGAATTAAGATTTTTATATAACTTCTTTATAAAAAATAAAAAATATCTGTTATTTACAGGAAAGAAACACCTTGATAACCCAGGAGATTTAAGCCGCTTTATACTTTCATGCAGCGAAGAGTATAACTATGGAAATATTATATATTGGGCACAGCTAATTATTGAAAATAACAATCAAATTTTAACAAATTTTATTGTTCAGAAAAAAGAATACGAAAATTATTTTTTACTTGCCGACTACCCTGCTTGCTTTAACATCCTTAGAAACATAGAGCATGAATTAGGATTATCTTGGTGGTTGATTGAAAGTAAAATTGAATTGCTCAGCAAAGCAAAAGGGGCAAAAGAAAAAGCAACTTATGTCAATGAACTTATGAATTCAACAAGTAGTCAACGACAAAAGAATGCTAGTGCTTTTTATTTTATATTAGAAAAAATATCAAAGAGAAATGATGAAAAAACACAGCTTAAAAGTTTTAACAAACAACTGGAAAATATTTTAAATACGACAGACTTACCGAGCTATGTTTTAGATAATATAAGGTTTAGGCTGTTTAAAGCTCCCAACCAAAATTCAGAAGCTTTTAATTTAATTGACTCATGTTGCAATATCATTGACTTATTTGAAACCTTCAATCATCAAATCATTAGAAAATTTACAGGGGGAGAATTTTCAGAACCTCAGCTAGATAAATCCATAAAGCACATTTACAAAAAACTTAAATATCATATTTATACTAATTACTTATTGTCAATTGATAGTCTAAAGCAAAAGAAATACTATAAAAACTTTACTCCTTCAAACGCTAGTATAGCGTTTCTAAAAGGTAACTTAGATCGCGCTAAAACGTATGCTTTAAATGAATTAAAAAATTCCCCTGCCTGTCCTGAAACCCTCCACATAATAACATGCGTTGGTGACATTAGTGATTTAGATTCGTTACTGCTATTAAAGGGTTCTCCAGTTTTAGAATTGTTAAAGAATCTTTCAAAAGCGAGAACATTTGAAGATGATTCTGATTCAGTAGTATCAGAACTACAAAGGTTTATATCTAATAATTTTTCATTAAATATCGCATACTTTTTAGAATCAATGCTTAATGAAAGCAGTAACCTATGTGAGACACAAATAACTAAAATCAATAATCGTTTCATTACTTCTTATGAACAAGATATTTTTACTTTACCTGTTTTAGAAAATTTTAATGATTATAATACTTATGATTCTCCAGAAAACTCAAAAATAAGAAGCATTATCGCTGCAAAATCTCAACTTAACCCTGCCCTCATTGATGAATTAACTTTGCCTTTAATTGAGCGGTCAATAAATAATAATAACCATAATAGTGTTTTTATAATAAACGAAAGGTGTCTGAGCTTACTCGAACAAGAAAAATATTTTGAATGTATCCAGTTATGCGTTGATAGTATTTTGTTGAAAAAATCACTAATAAATATATTGCCAATAAATGAATTAATCCATAAACGTAGATGGAAATTTTTTAAAGGATTCAAAGAGCATATTGAAACATCGATCATAATACACTTGTACTTAACCTTATATGAAGATTCTTTACAAACCACGAACTTAGGTTTTGCTTGGAATTGGTATAGAAAGTCACAAGGGTTTTTAGATATCGCTGAATTACCTACACAGAAATTGACAAAGATTCAAAAGAAAAAAGTAATTTGTCTTTTATCAGACGTTACTACCCCTCAAGTCTTAGAACATCATTCTGAAGGGTTAAATACTCAAGAAGAGGTTTTAACAGCGAGAGCTGATGTCATTAATAAATTGATTGAGATAGACCCAACAAAAGCAACAATATACGAAAAAGAAAGATTAAGTATTCTTAAAAACATATCAATTCAAAGAGGCCTTGACAATCTAAATCAAAATAAAATTTACGTTGACACAAATATAATCAGGAGTTGGGCATATCGAGAGCTTCAAGTCCCTTACGAGCAATATCAAGACGCATTGCAAAATCCTGAGACTGCTATATCAAATAACGACTCTCTAAGTTTATTAGTGCAAACTTTAATTAAAGAAATAATAAACCCTCCTGAAGAACAGGTTTTATATTCAATGCTGAGTTCTGAATACTTAAACAATAAACAAGGAGGTCTAAATTTTTTCCTTAGTATGAGAATCAGGCATGGAAAATTTGAAGGTACATTAAGAAAGCCACTTAGCGACAATCACCTTCTTACAACAAAAGATGAAGAAGGCGAATATCAATCAAATGATTACTGGCAAGAAAGTATTAGTTTAGATGATTCCATCAATGAGGAGCTACTCTCAAGATTAAAAAATCTTTCCATGACATTTGATGAAATTATAAATACTTATTTAAATTCTAAATTACGTTGCTATTCCGATAGGTATCCTCATGGTAGGTTTTACACAAAATTAACGATTGATTTTAGAGAGAATTTAAAATCAAAAATCACTAACGGCATGAGTTTTGAAGAGTTTTTAGACTCTGTTATTGCGATGCTAAAGTCAGATGTTGAGTTGTGTTTAGAGAATATAAAATCATCTATACACTTTGATATATTAAAAGTAATTCAAAAACAATTAAATCAAATTTTAGAATTTGCCGAAACTAAAAATCTTCCTAAAATTGCAGATAAAGTAAAAAGTACATTAGGGCAGTTTGAAAATACATGTAATACAGTAAAAAATTGGTTCAATTTTGACGAAATAGATATTGCCAAAGAAAGTTTATCGATTGACGATTGTTTCGAGATATCCCTAGTTAGCATAAATGATGTGTATAGTTCTTCTCACAGTATGGATTTAAGAGTGATAAGAGAAATCGATTGTAATATCAAACTATCTGACTTAGATAGTAATTACCTAAATGAAGCTTTATATATAATGTATGAAAATATTTATAAAAGATCGAACCTAACAAAAAAAATAAAAGTGAAAGTACGAATATCTATTGATGAATTAGGTAGGCTAAAGTTAGTAATGTTAAACATGATTTCTAAAGGCACATGTAATAACACAAATAAACGTAAAATCCATAAAATTAGAAATATTCTTCTTTCTGGTGATTACTTAAACCATGCAAATAATGAAGGTAATAGTGGTATATTAAAATTAAGAAATCTAAACCCTACCGATGACAATAATTGTTTGAGGTTCTCAATGAGAAAAAGTGCTTTTTTTATAGATTTCAGATTACACCTAAATAGCACTAAAATGAGTGAAATATGAAAATACTCCTTGTTGAAGATGACGAATATAAAATTGATTTAATTGTACCTTTTATAAAATCTAAAATACTAGATGTTGATTTAACTTTTGCTGTGTCAGTAAAAAGTGCAAAAAAAGCATTGGACAATGATAATGAGATTCATGTTGTACTCTTAGATATGACATTACCTACATTTGATATGACTGCTGGTAGCTCTGGTGGCAGGCCTCAAGGATTTGGTGGTCTTGAAGTATTAAGATATATGGAAATGGTCGAAGATTCTAGACCCGTTATTATTGTGACTCAATTTCAATCATTTGACACTGATGAAGGCACGAAAGACATCAGTTATTTAAATGATTTATTGGAAAAAGAAGGTTTTGAAAACTTCAAGGGAATTGTACCTTTTTCATCGTCTACAGAATCATGGAAAGATGAATTAATAAAATTAATTAAGGAATTGTAGATTGATAATATTAATAATTGATGATGAATCGACTAAGTCTAGAGCAATTGCAACAGTGATTGATAGTGTTTCTAAGTCAATAATAATTAGAACTGCTGAGACTGCTCAGCAAGCAAGAGAGTTAATGATCAAAACAAAGTTCGATCTGGTTATATTAGATTTAGTGTTACCAAATAATCTGACAAGTCAGCTTAAGCAAGAAACAGGACTCACCCTTCTTACTGAAATAGTTGATGACGACACCTTAATCGAACCTAATAAAGTTTTTTGCTTAACTGGTGTCCCTAAAGTTTTAGAAGATTACAAAGACATAATTGAAGATCAATTAGTCACTTTACATCAATTTTCTTTTAGTGAAGAGCGCTGGAAAACAGCACTAACAAGTGAAATAGATAGACAATTAAGGCCAAAAACTTTAGAAGAAATCAAAAGTTATAATGTTGATTTTTTAATGGTAACAGCATTAAAAGAAACTGAATTAAAACATTTGCTAAAACTAGATTTTAATTGGGGTGCCCCTGAATTATTTGACGATAACATTTTAATACATAAGGGGGAAAAAAAAATTGGAGATAAAACACATACATTTATAGCTACTTTACTCCCCAAAATGGGACCAGTTTCTTGTGCTGTACTAACCTCTAAGCTAATTGAGAAGCTGCGGCCTAGGTATGTAGTGATGACTGGTATCTGCGCCGGAATTAGAAGTGAAGCTAAAATTGGAGATATCATTCTTGCATCATCATCATGGAGTTGGGAATACGGAAAATGGTCAACTAAAAATAACGAAAAAGTCTTTGAAGTGGAACCTCACCCTATAAATATTGATCCTAGGATTTCTACATTATATGAAATAGCGTTTAAAGATCGAAGTTACCTTTTTGATTTGCACGAAAATTATCAAAGTACCGTTAAACCTGAACGAATTCCCGAAACTATTGTAGGGTCGCTTGCTTGTGGTTCATCAGTTATATCAAATCAAAGTCTTTTAGATGCAATTAACATTCAAGACAGAAAAATGAAAGGGTTGGATATGGAGAGCTATGGTTTGTATTATGCTAGCTTTCTGGCAAGCACACCTAAGCCTACCTTCTTCTGCTTAAAGGCAGTGTGCGATTTCGCGGACAGTAAAAAAGGTGATGATTTTCAAGATTACGCTGCATATATGAGTGCAAAGGTTTTCGAGAAATTTGTTCTGAGCCTTTATTAACAAATTTAAGAAGTTGGCTCCGTTTTGTTTTCTTCTGATTTACTCGACGGTACCAATTTTGCCCAGCTAGCATTTATATGAATTGATTTGTTGGTAAATTCAGAAATTAACAATTCATCAGCTTTTGAACTTTCCGAGTATTTTCCTGCTTTAAATTTATATAAATCTAGCTCTTTCTCTAGTTCTCGCTGGGATGTTCTATAAAGCTTCCAAAGCTTCTGAGGTTTCCTCAGCTGAATCCAAGCAGTTAAAAAAGCACATGTTAAGGATAAAACTGATGGGAAAACTTTATTCCAAAAATCCCCTATGCCATAACTAACAAATAATGGGATCGCTAAACTTGAGACCATCATTATTTTGAATGACCATAACGACTCAAATTTATTATGTTTAGCCTTCTTTTCAAATTCATTAATTTTTGATTGACAATATTCTAACAAATTAGGGCTATTTTCTTCTTTTACTTTTTGGCTTTTCATACAACAAATGTTTTCTATTTATTTTAAATTAATAGTACATGTTTTGATGTGTAAATGGTATTTTGAAAAAATGTATCATCTATATTTGTGTTGATTTATATGAGATAGAGGCTAATCAACTTATATCCAAAAATATATATGAAAAAAACTGTATTTATAGAGGTAATTTTTACAGTATGCTTCAACTCCAGCTAAACCTATTCAAATATTGAGGGATTGATAAAAATATCTCCCTTAGCAACTAACCGCTTCGAATAATGATTTACTATAAGGGGTATTTTAGTTAGTCTATTGATGTAGATGAATTCACAATTAAGTGGATCAATTAAATTAATATTAATTAAGTAGATTTGAATAATTAAAATAAGTTCTATATTTAACAAAGAATTATGAATTAACAGTTAAAAGATAATTAAACTGTCGAGGGTTCAAGTCCCTTTAGCCACCCCATTCTTCTCCTTTAGATTCAAAGCCTCTGGGCAATTACCTACTATAATTAGCACTTTCTGATGAATACTCCTGTGCATATTCTATGAGTATTTGA
>JBNMNO010000123.1:0-7096 GCA_051275695.1 Mariniflexile sp. | reverse complement strand
AAACTAAACAAATCATATTTAATAATTTGTTATATTTGATATAGTTAGGTTTTGAAACTTTTTAAATAACACTAAAATGCAATGAAAAAATTAGCATACCAGTTTTCATTTATATTGTTGTTTTTTTTGATGGGAGGGACAAGTGTTAATGCTCAGATCCTGCTTAAAGAAATATCTTTAAAGCAGCAGATTGAAAATTCTACTTTAGTTGTAGAAGGAGAAGTTATTTCAAAGAAATCATTTTGGGATGCAGATCATAAAAACATATTTACTAGAAATACAATTAGAATATATAAAGTTTTTAAAGGAGAAGCGATTACAACAATTGATGTTATTACTTCTGGCGGTACAGTTGCCTTTATGACGCAAATAGTGTCTCCAAGTTTAAAATTAAGAAATGGCGATATAGGGGTTTTTACTTTAAATAACATCAATATTTCACTTTCTTCTGATGATAAATCTGTAAATAAACAATTTAAAACCTATAGCTCACTTCAAGGATTTTACAAGTATAATATAATCAAGGATGTTGTAGTTAATCCATTTAATAAAAAGCAAGGAATAGCTTCTTCTTTCTATATTGAAATATTTAGTTATACTAAAATTAAATATATTGAAATGAATTCATTTAATGTTGACAATAAACGTTTAGCATTTAGTAAAAACGAAAGTTTTCTTGCCCCTGGAGCTATTGCGTTCTCTCCAACAACTTCTTCTGCAGGAACCAAATCTGTACTTACAATTACGGGAACTGGTTTTGGAGGTACACAAGGTAAAATAGGTTTTAGTAATGGAGATGATGGTGGCGTAACTTATGTGGATGCATTAGATAGCCAAGTGCTAACATGGGCTGATGCTTTAATTACCGTTGAGATTCCTTCTGAAGCTGGAACGGGAAAAATTAGAGTGACTCATAATGATACATCTTCTGCAGTGTCTGTTGATGAATTATCGATTACGCATTCTGAGATTAATGCAGTCACAGATTTTTTAACCATAGGAACAGAATATGCTTATCAAACGCAACATATTGATGCCGACGGTAGTGGGGGTTATATATTGCAAATGCAAACTGATTTTAATGCCAATACACCTGCAAAATCTTCATTTTTAAGAGCTTTAGATACTTGGCGTTGTGAATCAGGTATTAACTTTACAATTGGTGCTGTTACAACAACAGATGTGGTTGGTGTAGATGGGGTTTTTGTTGTAAGGTTTGATAATGTTGGAGAGCTAGGTGTTGGAGTATTAGGAGAATGTTCTTATTTGTTATCTGGATGCGGTAATACAGGAGTTCCAAGTAGTGGCCGAGTTTATGTCTCAGAATTAGATATTGTTTTTGACGACGCAGAGAATTGGAATTTTAGTACTGCTTTACCAGATCTTTCTCAAATTGATTTTGAAAGTGTTGCTTTGCATGAATTAGGTCATGGGCATCAATTGGGTCATGTTATTAATACTGATGCCGTTATGCATTATGCTATAAGTCCTAGCGA
This sequence comes from Mariniflexile sp., assembly GCA_051275695.1. Lineage (GTDB taxonomy): Bacteria > Bacteroidota > Bacteroidia > Flavobacteriales > Flavobacteriaceae > Mariniflexile. The sequence goes on along the minus strand of JBNMNO010000123.1, from coordinate 5,600 downwards.
TTATGAAAGAACGCTAAGTCCTAACGATATTATTGGGGCTAATGATATTCAAACAAGAAGTACTACTACACCTGTTTGCGGGGAATTAGTAATGATAAACCACCCATGTTCTTTAAGTATAGACGAAGAACAATTAAAAGACGCAATTAGTATCTATCCGAACCCGTCTAAAGGGTCTTTTAACATTAAAAATATGTCATTAATCAACTTAGAAAAAGTGGTTATTTATGATATAAGTGGAAGACTTATTTCTGAATACAACATGACAAATTCATCTAGGATAAAAACAATTAATTTGGTAGGTGTTTCAAAAGGCATGTATTTTATAAATATACAATCTGAGCGAGGCATAATTACTAAGAAATTGGTTTTAGAGTAGTTCAATTGAAAGAAAAACAACAACCTGGTTATTTTTTAAATACACTTTCTGTTTACAGCAAAACACTCTTTAGAATTATTCTAAATAACAAAAACATGACAATTGTTAGTTGTCTAAAACCCTGTCCTAACCTACATTTGCAGTTATATAAATAAATTCAAAATAATGGGTGGATTTTTCAATTCTTCAATAGGAAGAAAAGTAGCTATGGCGCTTTCGGCTTTTTTCCTCATGTTTTTCTTATTACAACATTTAACAATTAATCTATTATCGCTATTTAGTGCTGACCTTTTTAACGAAGTGTCTCATTTTATGGGAACCAACCCACTTGTTCAATTTGCTTTACAGCCCGTTTTAATTTTCGGTGTTGTTTTTCACTTTGTAATGGGATTTATACTGGAGCTGAAAAACAAAAAAGCAAGAAATATTGCTTACGTAAAAAACAATGGTGCTGCAAATTCTACTTGGACGAGTAGAAATATGATTTATAGCGGTATAGCCATTTTAGCTTTTATAGTACTTCACTTTATTGATTTTTGGTTTCCAGAAATTAACACCAAATTTATCCAAGGCGATTGGTCGGGAGTACATGAAGGTGTTGAAGGTTACAGATATTTCCATGAATTACAAGAAAAGTTTGTAAGTCCAATTAGAGTTGGTGCTTATGTATTAGCTTTTATATTTTTAGCATTACACTTATTACATGGTTTTACTTCGGCATTCCAATCTATGGGTGTAACCGCAGGAAGAAAGAAAACATTACAAAATATAGGTAAAGCTTATTCTATTATAATTCCATTAGGATTTATAATTATTGCGCTTTATCATCATTTAAATCACCATTAATCTTAGATATATGGCATTAGATTCAAAACTACCAAAAGGTCCAATTTCAGACAAATGGACAAATTATAAAAATCACATCAATTTAGTAAATCCTGCAAACAAGCGTAACATTGATGTTATTATTGTAGGTACGGGTTTAGCAGGAGGTTCTGCAGCAGCTACGTTAGCCGAATTAGGGTATAATGTAAAATCATTTTGTTTTCAAGATTCACCAAGACGCGCACACTCTATTGCAGCTCAAGGGGGAATTAATGCTGCTAAAAACTATCAAGGAGATGGCGATTCCACATACAGATTGTTTTACGACACTGTAAAAGGGGGCGATTACCGTTCACGAGAGTCTAACGTACATCGTTTGGCTGAAGTTTCGACAAATATAATAGATCAATGCGTTGCGCAAGGGGTGCCTTTTGCTCGTGATTATGGCGGATTGTTAGATAACCGATCCTTTGGTGGTGTGCTAGTTTCCAGAACATTTTATGCTAAAGGACAAACAGGTCAGCAATTATTATTAGGTGCTTATTCTGCCATGAATCGTCAAATAGGTCGTGGAAAAATAAAAATGTACAGTCGTCATGAAATGCTCGATGTTGTTATTGTCGATGGCAAAGCTCGGGGTATTATTGCTCGAAATTTAGTTACAGGAGAGATTGAACGTCATTCAGCACATGCCGTTGTTTTAGGAACGGGAGGTTACGGTAATGTATTTTATTTATCAACCTATGCTATGGGAAGTAACGTGACAGCCGGTTGGAAAGCCCACAAACGTGGTGCATTTTTTGCAAATCCTTGTTTTACACAAATACATCCAACTTGTATTCCTGTTTCGGGAGACCATCAATCTAAATTAACGTTGATGTCTGAATCTTTAAGAAACGATGGTAGAATTTGGGTACCAAAAAACATGGATGATGTTTTAGCCATTAGAGAAGGAAAATTAAAACCAATTCAAATTGCTGAAGAAAATCGCGATTACTATTTAGAGCGCCGTTATCCAGCTTTTGGAAATTTAGTGCCTCGAGATGTCGCATCTAGAGCAGCAAAAGAACGTTGCGATGCCGGCTATGGTGTTAACAAAACAGGGGAAGCGGTTTACTTAGATTTTGCAGATGCCATACAACGTTATGGAAAAGAACAAGCACACGTAAAAGGATTAGATGAAAATGATAAGGCTGTTGTAATCAAGATAGGAAAAGACATTATAAAAGCTAAGTACGGTAACTTGTTCCAGATGTATGAGAAAATTGTAGATCAAAATCCATATGAAACACCTATGATGATTTATCCTGCGGTGCACTATACCATGGGAGGTATTTGGGTGGATTATAATTTAATGACTACAATACCTGGTTTATATGCCATTGGTGAAGCTAATTTCTCAGATCATGGGGCTAACAGACTCGGAGCTTCAGCTTTGATGCAAGGTCTTGCAGATGGTTATTTCGTATTGCCTTATACTATAGGTGATTATTTAACTGATGATATTCGTACCGGACCAATTTCAACTGAAACAAAAGAATTTGACGAAGCTGAAAAACAAGTTAAAACCATTATTGAGAAACTTATTAATAATAAAGGAACTCACTCGGTAGATTATTTCCACAAAAAATTAGGTAAAATTATGTGGAATAAATGTGGAATGGCAAGAAATGAGAAAGACCTAAAAGATGCTGTTTCAGAAATCGCGGAATTAAGAGCTGAGTTTTGGAAAGATGTTAAAGTTCCTGGAAATGCAGATGAATATAATGAAGAACTTGCGAAAGCAGGTCGTGTTGCAGATTTCTTAGAGTTAGGTGAGTTGTTTGCTAAAGATGCCTTGCAAAGAGAAGAATCTGCAGGAGGACATTTTAGAGATGAATATCAAACTCCTGAGGGTGAAGCTATGCGTAGAAAAGAATTTCAATATGTTTCGGCTTGGGAATACAAAGGAGAACCCAAAGATGCTGTTTTGCATAAAGAAGATTTGGTTTACGAAAATATTGAAGTAAAAGAACGAAGTTATAAATAGTAAATCTATGAAATTAACGTTAAAAATATGGCGTCAAAAAAACGCTAAGGCAACTGGAAAAATTGTAGAGTATAAGCTAAATGATGTGTCTCCAGATATGTCTTTTCTAGAAATGCTTGATGTGTTAAATCAAGATTTGATAGATAAAGACGAAGAGCCCATTGCATTTGATCATGATTGTCGGGAAGGAATCTGTGGCATGTGCTCTATGTATATTAATGGTCGCGCACATGGTCCTGATAGAAGTATTACAGTTTGCCAATTACACATGAGAAGTTTTAGTGATGGCGATACTATTTATATTGAACCTTGGCGCGCTTCAGCATTTCCAGTAATTAAAGATTTAATTGTTGACAGAACTGCTTTTGACCGTATTCAACAAGCTGGAGGATTTATTTCTGTAAACACTTCTGGGAATACTCAGGATGCCAATAATATTCTCATTTCAAAATATGCAGCAGATGAAGCTATGGATGCTGCAACCTGCATTGGCTGTGGCGCTTGTGTAGCTTCCTGTAAAAACTCTTCGGCCATGTTATTTGTTGGCGCTAAAGTATCTCAATATGCCTTATTGCCACAAGGCCAAGTAGAAGCCGCAGACCGTGTAAAAAACATGGTTGCCCAAATGGAATTAGAAGGCTTTGGTAACTGTACTAATACAGGTGCTTGTGAAGTAGAATGCCCTAAAGGTATTTCTTTAGATAACATTGCCCGCATGAACAGAGAATTAATGAAAGCGAGTTTATCGTAAAATTTTATTTTCATAAATAATTAATAAAACCCAAGTATTTGCTTGGGTTTTTTTCTTTAGATTTAACTTTTAAATTCGTTATATGTACAAAATTAGCTACCTAAGTAGTATCTGTTTATTTTTAGTTCTTCATGTTAATGGACAAACACAGGTTTTAAGTGATTCAACTAAAACAACATTGTTTAATGAATCGATGTTACTTCAGCATATAAAAACATTATCATCAGATGCTTTTGAAGGTAGACGAACAGGGACGAAAGGTGCGACAAAAGCAGAAAAATATATTATAAATCAGTTTAATTTATTTAGTATTTTACCATTAGGAAACAATTATGAACAACACTTTTCATTTACTACCGAGGGAAAATATTATGAAGGCAAAAATGTTTTAGGGTTAATTAAAGGAACGTTACATCCAGAAACTTATATTGTTATTAGTGCACATTACGACCATGAAGGCATTAAAAATGGCGTGATTTATAATGGAGCTGATGATGATGCATCGGGTATTAGCGCCCTTTTTAGTTATGCTGAATATTTAAAAAAAAACCCACCAAAGCATTCTGTGATTCTGGCGGCATTTGATGCTGAAGAACTGGGGTTACAGGGCTCTAAATATTTTGTAAATCATTCTATTATTCCATTAAAGAAAATAATGGTAAATCTGAATATGGACATGATTAGCAGAAGCGATAAAAATGAATTATTCGCTGTTGGAACAGTATTTAATAAAAACTTAGAAAATGTGGTTATCAATTATGAATATTCAAAAAAAATAAAATTTTTAAAAGGGCATGATCAGGGCAATTTCAAAGATAATTGGACCTACGCTTCAGATCACGCTTCCTTTCATAAAAAGGGCATTCCATTTTTGTATTTTGGGGTTGAAGACCATGAAGATTACCACCAACCAACTGATGATTACGAAAATATTCAGCCAGATTTTTATATAGAAACTGTAAAAGTTATTATGGCGGTTTTTGAAAAAATAGATATGTTACAGCTTTAAAAATAGGCTTTTAATTGAACTGTCCCTGTATGGATGGTTTTACTGGTTTCGGTTTTTCTACCAAAATAGCTTAGGTTTAAATCTAAAAATGCAGTCAATTTTTTTTGCGCTAATAAGCTCCAGGTAAAGTTTTTTCCAGGTTGTAAGCCTTCAAGCATTTGGTAGGAAACGGGCGTATTAGAATTTCCATTAAAGTTATTTGAGAAAAAGTTAAATTCACCTATAATAGAACTTTTGTGGCTTCCAGAAAACGTGAATGAAGCACCATATTTTTGTTGTTTTAAAGTTTCTAAACCTCCTATAGTATTCTCCTTGCTGGCATGTTGATAGAATATATCAAAGCGAGAATTATCATTAAATAAATATGATAATTTTGGATTTAAGCGTGTCTCATTAAAGTTAAAATTTTTACTCAGGAAATTTTCGCTTAAACTTTCATTGTTATCAAAATCAGATTGAAGCGTTATCAACCAACTTTCAGCAATTTTATGATTGAAATTAAACTGATGGCTTTTCAGTCCATTTTCAATAAATCCTATAGATAAAATGTTTCTCGCTTTGTTTGAAAGAAAAGTGTAAGAAGTGGTATAATGTTGTTTTCCACGAT
>JBNMNO010000122.1:0-7252 GCA_051275695.1 Mariniflexile sp. | reverse complement strand
CACAGACAAGTACACACTTTATAATTGAGCCAGTTTTTATAGAAGATAGAGTCAGTAATACCAACATAACTTTCTTTTGTAACGAAGATATAATTTTTTATATGCTCTAACTTCTTACTCTGATCACGAAGCATTTAGACCAACCGCACCAATAATAACACATGAAAAACTCCAATAATTTAAATAAAACCTACTGTACATTAACTTTTATTTTACAAATAATGAGAATTATTATTAAACTCTGGCAAAATGGGTTTTAGGTGATATCCTCCAAAAAAGGTAACTTGTAAAAAACTGTGTTAAAACAGTAGCAACAGCGGCACCAATAGCGCCCCATTGCTTTATAAAAATCAGGTTTAAGCAGAAATTTAAAAATAAACCTAAAAGATTAGCATAAACAATATATCTTCGTTTGTTAAAAATAGTGCATAGCTTTGAGGCTAACATCCCATAAAAAGTGAAAAATAAGGTCATAGATTGAATCTTAAACACCGAAGAACTTAGAATATATGCTGAACCGTACATAAAAGTTATCAAATAATCACTCAAAAAAATTATTATTATGATGGCTAACATTGTCACTCCAACGAACCGTAACTTTAATAATTTTAAAAATTCGTAGCCGGCCTTATGATTTCCATTGAATAGAACAACTATTTTGGGAAAATACATTCCGATTAAAACGCTTGGTAATATAAGTAAACCTTCGTTTAATCGCGCGGCTATAGCAAATGAAGCAAGATCCGCAGGCATATCAAAATACTTTAACATTAATTGATCTAATCTCATGAAGGCCATTATAAAAAAAGCAGATATCATGAGTGGTAAACCATCAATAAATAATTCCTTTAACATTGAAATTTTTAAAAATCTTTTTAGATTTAGGACACTAGCTTGATTTTGTCTAATTAAATTTAATAATAACAAAGGGGTTATGACATCGAAACAATAAATCCAACAAATAACTATTAATTCAACATCCTGAAAATAAATATAAATTTTAAGAGAAGATGAAATAATAAATGTGACAAAATAACTAATAAAATTTTTAAAAAATTTCCCTTCTGCCAAGTTGGTTAAATAAGCAACATACAATGGTACTTGCATTAATGAAAATGACACAACCAAAGCGTATAAGAAATTTGAACTGAAGTAAAAAAATAATATGTTAAAAGTACAGCCTACCAAAGAGGCCGTAATTAATAAAAAAATAGAAGAAGATGTTTGAAGAGTGGAATAATTGGACTTTTGCTTTTTTACAATTAAATTAGATTCTATTCCAAAAAAAGCTATAGGTAATAAAGTAGAAAAGGCTGCCAGTATAAACATAAACTCAGATAAATCAACAGTATTTAAAGAGCGAGCTGCTAACATTGTCAAGCCAAGGACTTGCAGTAACCTTATACCTCTTTCGACTACATAAAACACCCGAGTGGTCATTTTTTAATCAACTTGACTATCTTTCTAATAAAATCATAGGAAGCTATTTTGTATAGTAATTTAGGAAAATCTATCAATGGAATATTAAAAAACACACATTTTTTTACATTGTGATAGTTTATTTTCCAATCAGACTCTGTAAGCATAAATTGCATTGCGAAATTGAACCAATTATATTTACTACTATAAACCCCTAAAGATTTATTGTCATAGACTCTAAAGCAATTTGCTAAAATGTAGTTATTAAACGCTTCTATATCCTTGTTGAAGTGAAATCCTTCTTTTACAGTAATATCATTATCTAGTAAGTATTTTTCTAAACAGTTAATAATAACCCATTGTTCCGCGTTGAACTTTTGCATTGTGAAAAATCCATATTCATTTTTAATGCCCTGTTCATTATATAAAAAATATTCTTCAGGAAACAATGGGATATCAAATAATTTAATTAGATCAATAGTTTTACCAACATAAATCCAATCACAGTATGAAAAAGGTCTCTTAATTTTATTTACATTTACAGTTGTTAAGTTACTAATACTGATCCAGTTTTGAAATATATAATTATCTCTTGGAAGATAAGTATTTTCAGTTAATATTTTCAAAATACTAGAGTCAAATATTCTCATGTCAGAACGGATTTTTACTGAGTACTTGGTATTTGCACGGTTTAAACCATTTAGACTACTAGTAATTTGCCTGTTAACATTAAGGTATACCCTTTTATACTTAAACCCACCAGGATCAACATTTTTCAATATGACTATGTCGTTGTCGTGACTATACTTTTTAACATCATCTGCTCGCCAACAACTTATTATTATAGGAGAACCAGGGTAAAATTTTATAATATCCTCCACTAAACCATTATCTGAATACTTACCTTGTATCACAAAGGTAATTTGTGAAGTCAGAGAAATATTTTTCATGCGCTTGATTGTTCATTCATCTTAAGAAATTCATAATACTCACTAGGTGTACCACAAAATATAACTTTATTTTTTTCAATTAAGTTATAGTAAATGACTTCACCTTTCTCTATCAAATAATTATAAAGAGGGGCTATATATAGCTCACCTTGCTCCCATTCGCTTTGTGGTAAAGAAAGGTAATGATCAAATGAATCCATAAATTTTTTCGTATTTGAGAAGAAATAAAGCCCCGTAGAGCATAAATCTGAAATCCTATTTTTCTCAGACGTTTTTATCACTTTATTTGATGTTGCTGATTCTGCAACAGCGAATGACCAATTATTACCAGTTCCTTTAAATACCTCAATATAACCTGCACCTACATCCCTAAAAGTAGGAAAACTAAACTTAGGTCTAAAGGTATCGATATTAAAGATAGTGATAGGACCAGTATAAGGATTATGCCTTAATGCTATTGAAACTGTTTCTGCTTGTCCCCTCGTTTCTTTTCGTAACACATGAATTTCATAGTTAACTATTCCTAAAATTTGACATTGTTGCTCAACAAACTTCTTGGTATCGTAAACATCACGAATGATAAAAAGAAAATTATCCGAACCAAAGTAATTTTCAAAACTATTCAGTGAATGTTCAAATAAAGTTTTCCCGTGTGCTTCTAACATATACTTTGGTTTAGTAAAACCTTCTTGAAAAAAGCGAGAGCTTAGGCCCGCCATAGGAATAATTATCATATTTTTGAATCCAACAATATATTATAAAGACGAAAAGCGTTTGCTAAAAAGGCTTTTTGTCGCAAAGGAGAATCGTTATGAAGTGGTAGCATCGATAAAAACAAATGTATTTGTACTGCGTACAATTCTTTAAAAGATATTGCGTACTTAGAGGAAATTTTTTCTAAAAAGTAATTCTGAGTTCGTTTATGCTTTTCTAGCCCACTTAATTTAAAATCAATTTTATCCTCATTAATTTCAACCGTAAAGTAACCAGCTATAATCCAGTCGTACATTCCAATAATTGAATGACTTAATTTTCCCATGTCGTAAATGCTGTTCCCATAAATTGAAATTTCATTACTATTTGTAAGCCCTCTTGGATCTATTACTTTTATTTTATTAGCCCTAAAATCAAATAAGATATTACTACAGCAAAAATCCCCATGAATGACGTTTTTAGTGTCTAGATTAGTAGGGAGATCTGGTTCAATAATCTCAATTATTTTATTTATTGATATTGGCGAGCTGCCATTAAATACCCAATTTTTGTTTGGGTTAAATTCACTAATAGAAGAATACTCAGCTAATCTATTATTAGTTTTAAGTGTAAACAATTCTTTTGATGAATGATTGCTATAGTTATCAATCTTTTGAAGTTTACATTTATCAATAAAATCGAGACAACAATTGATGATTCCTTGCCAAACTAAAGGAGGTAGTTCAGAAAATACAAATAATTCATTTAGAGCCGTATTGTGTAAATATTCCAATTTATAACTGTATTTACCTTTAGAAGTTGTATCTCCTAAATATTGAGGGACGAAGCCTCTAAGTTCATATGGTAAAGCTGAATACCAATGAGCTTCGGCTTTAATTTTTAATTGATTTGAACTCGACTTCTGTACTGATTCAGAGGTTATTAATAAGTCATTAAATGCCCTTTGTGTTGTGAATTTAGTTTTGGAATGGTAATAAGTATTTACGTGTCCGAAATCAAACCAATTTTCAACATCAATAATTGATAACCCAACTATTTTCTTATAAGTATTTAATCCTGGGATAAACTGCCAACGGTTTTGTGTAATCGATCTTATAATCTCTTTAACATCACTAAAACAAAAATAACCATTCACAACCTTACTTTCTCCTGATTGAAGTTGATTGTTACTATCTTCGAATATATTATCTTTAGATAATACAGACCAATTATATGAATCTGAAACTTTAGATGCACCAACAATATCATCACCTATAGGTAACTCTGGGATCAATGTATCACCAAACAATAAATGTAGTGGCTCGTCTAAAGACTCTCTAGACAAATTTAATGCCGCGACGATAGACTCCCCTAATGTCAATCCATCAACAACTTTGATAATTTTAACATATCGTTTTTCTAATAGTTCAAGGTCATGTACAGAAACCTTATATGATTCAGGTATTGTGATATATACAATGACTCCGTTCGGAGCAGAATCAATTTGATGTTCAAACAACCTACGGTTTCCTAGCGGGAGGAAACTTGGTGGTATTTTACCAAATTCAGATTCCAACTCAGCGCCAATGTATGCTCCAGATAAAATTAAAAACATTCACTTTCCTTTTTTAGAAGAATAGTAATTTCCTCATAGGATAGTTTTGAAAATTCAGAAGGCCTGATTGCTTTATCATCTATATAAAAACCGTCAAATCCACACCACGGTTTACCCACTAATATTTCATCATAAGGTACATCATATCTGTCTAACCATTCTATGATTATAGGAAGTGTATGAATATTAATTTTTCCAATATTCCCTTGATGTGTACGCATATTTCTCGCTGTGGAGATTACGATTTCAAACCCTTTTTGATGATAATCACGTAAAGTATCGATAACATCCATTCGTGGTAAAACGTTTATGTAATCTGATGTATTGCTTTGTGTTAATGTACCATCAAGGTCTACGATTAATTTTTTCATATTTAATATCTTTATGTATTACTATTTAATGTTGCGTTGTGTTAAACCAATTCCATTAATTAACTTCCCACTTTTATCCAGTCTCTAGAGCAAAGTTTTATCACCCTAGATGTGTCTGAAATAAAAACATTCCAAGCTCGGCTACATTCATCAACAATATTTTCATACCCACTAAAGCATCTGTTTGCTAATTCATTTTGTCTTAACCATTGCCATACTTGTTCAATCGGATTTAGCTCAGGTGAATAAGGGGGTAACTTTATGATTGATAAATTATTAAACTTCTCGGTTAAGTGGGTTTGGTGCCAAGCGGCGCCATCCACGACTATAACGGCGTGTCGTCCCTTTGGAACTTTTTGGGATATCAATGCTAAGTGCTTTTCCATTACATCCATATTCATCAATGGAGCGATTAGTGCTTCGGTATCTCCTCTTGCTGGGCAAACCGCACTAAAAAGATAAGCATATTCAAACTGCTGTTGCTTAACGGCTCTTGGCCTTGTTCCTTTCTCTGCCCAGAGCCTTGTAGTCGTGTTTTGTTGTCCAAATCGTGCTTCGTCTTGAAACCATACGTCAACCTTTTTAAGGCTGACATTCCACGGGATCGTGAGGATCATTTCCATTTCGAATTTTTTTAAAATCCTCTTGGATTTCTGCTGACTGTTTAGGATGACTAGAGCGACTCGTTATCCATGAAAAACCTAGCTGATGAAGCAGACGAGAAACTTTAGAAATGCCATAGTTGAGTTTAAATTCTTGTTCAATATAGTTAACAAGTATTTGTGCGTTAAGCCTGCCGACACTTTCTTTAATACTATTGTTACGAACGTACCCGCTTAGTTGAACAAGTTGAGCCTCATTTAAACGTGAAGGGCGACCCGTGCGAGGTTTTTCTTTTAATCCTTCGAGACCTTGAGCATAAAACCGGTTAACCCAATCATTAACAGTACTACGGCTAATATGAAGGTTTCTTGCGGTTTGTGAATTATTAGCACCTTCTTTTATATGAGAAAGTGCCATTAGACGTACGCGCATGCGTCCATTCGTTTCCTTAGCGATAAGGGACTTAAAATCAATATGATCAAAGGGGCTCATAATGCTTATATTGAGAGATATAAAATAAAAGCCATTAGATCACAAATTTAATGTAATTGGTATTATGTTATGTGGTGAATAATATAATGCTTGAATGTTAACTAAAGTCAACATTCAAGCTCTGATTTAATTTATTTCTAAGACCAGTTTTGTTATATGATAGATGAGTTATTTATTTTTCTAGACACGATATACTACAGGAAGTTCCGTTTAGGTCTCACGGTTTGACGACAGGTTAGAATCAATTGAATTACCTACTTATACTCGTAATTGATGCTAAAAATCTCACCAGCAGGTTACACCGGTGCGTTTTAGCTACGCTTCCGACCTTTGGTTTGGCTCCAATAGGCAGCTAACATGCTCGCCTTTGCGAGGATGTTAGCAATTGTTTTTTATGCAATACACGAGACTAAAGTCACGCCACCATAGAAACTCGATAAATAAGCTTATACAACGTACTTTATTAATCGAGCTTTTCTATTGCTTAGTTTTCTACCGCTACTTCGTTTTATTGGCCGAGCATTTTGATTAATAGAATACTCCGCTCTAGCCCGTCTTTTGTTTTATAAATTGCTTCTAGGTCCTTAAACGGGCCTTGGATTACTTGCACTTTTTCACCCTGTTGGTAAGTTAATAAATCATCTAATGATCTATTGTCACTACCCTCAATATTTTGTTTTATTTGTTCTATTAAACTATCACTCAGTCTCGCATGATTTAAGCCAAAGCGAACAAAACTGCCAACACCTCGAGTAGAGCGAATAGCATTAAAGTTTGCCTCGCTTTGATCAAGATTAATAAATAGATAATTAGGGAATAGTGAATCTAACGATACCAACTTAACTCCTTGTCTTTTTTTTACCTTCGCTACTTTAGGTAAAAAAACTTCGTATCCTTGGTTACTTAAGTTGTCAAAAGCACGCTGTTCTTCGCGTGGTTTACTGGTTAATAAAAACCAATTACTCACCTTTACATTTGACATACTTCATTTGATAGCGAAATTATATTACTATTACTTTTTAATAAAAACATACTGGGTATGTCGAATTTATTCCACACATTCATTCTTATTTATTTTACGCATGAGAACAAAACTGTCGTCATAGAGA
>JBNMNO010000121.1:0-7382 GCA_051275695.1 Mariniflexile sp. | reverse complement strand
GAAATAGTTTTTCTTCTAAAGCCATTGAAGAATTGGTGAGTAAATTTCAAGGTATTGTAGTTATTGATGAAGCCTATATTGATTTTTCAAACGAAAAAAGTTGGATTAGCAGATTGCAGGAATTTCCAAACTTAATAGTTACTCAAACCTTATCGAAGGCTTATGGCATGGCAGGCATACGTTTGGGGATTTGCTATGCTTCTACAGAAATTATTTCAGTTTTAAACACCATTAAACCGCCATATAACATCAATGCATTAACTCAAAAGAAAGCTATTGAGTTGTTAGGTATTAAAGGTTTAGCTACGAATCAAATTAATAATATTCTAAAACAACGTGAAGTACTAATTACGGAATTAAAAACGGTTCGTTATATTTCTAAAATCTACCCTTCGGACGCAAATTTTGTCTTGGTTAAAGTGGATGATGCCAACAAACGCTATAATCAGCTTATTGATAAAGGTATTGTTATTAGAAACAGAACAACACAACCTGGTTGTGAAAACGCATTGCGATTAACCGTTGGCACTTCGGGAGAAAACATCATTTTAATACGCACTTTAAAATCACTATAATGAAAAAAGTATTATTTATAGATAGAGATGGCACCATCATAAAAGAACCGGCTGATGAACAAATTGATTCTTTCGAGAAGCTGGAATTTTATCCTAAAGTATTTCAATATTTAGGAAAAATAGTTGAAGAGCTTGATTTTGAAATCGTAATGATTACCAATCAAGACGGTTTAGGAACTGAGACGTTTCCTGAAAACGTGTTCTGGTCTACTCATAATTTCATTATAAAATGTTTTGAAGATCAGGGTATTACCTTTAAAGAACAATTTATTGATAGAACCTTTGCCAAAGAGAATGCGCCAACCCGGAAACCAAATACAGGATTATTGACTAAATATTTTTCTGATGACTACGATTTAGAAAATTCCTTTGTAATTGGCGATAGGTTAACGGATATAGAATTGGCTAAAAATTTAGGTGCAAGAGGTGTTTTTATTAATGATTTAACGCATTTAGGTACTAATGAAATCACCATTAAACGTGAGGAATTAGATGCTTATATCGCTTTAGAAACCAATGACTGGCAAAAAATATACACTTTTTTAAAAGCTGAAGCGCGAAGTGGTAGTATTATAAGAAACACTAATGAAACCAAAATTGCTATTCAGTTAAATCTTGATGGCACAGGAAAAAGTAAAATTGATACAGGTCTTGCTTTTTTCGATCATATGTTAGACCAAATTGCGCGTCACGGACAATTAGATTTGGATATTAAAGTAGAAGGGGATTTAGAAGTGGATGAACATCACACTATTGAAGATACCGCCATTGCTTTAGGAGAATTATTCCAGTCTACTTTAGGAAATAAATTAGGGATTGAACGTTACGGGTTTTGTTTGCCTATGGATGATTGTTATGCGCAAGCAGCTATTGATTTTGGAGGTAGAAACTGGTTGGTTTGGGAAGCCGATTTTAAACGTGAAATGGTTGGAAAAATGCCAACTGAAATGTTTTATCACTTTTTCAAATCGTTTACTGATGGCGCTAAATGTAATTTGAATATTAAAGCCATAGGCACTAACGAGCATCATAAAATTGAAGCCATTTTTAAGGCCTTTGCTAAAGCCATAAAAATGGCTGTAAAACGCGATGTTGAAAAAATGATTTTACCATCAACAAAAGGAATGCTGTAAATAATTACGAATTAAGAATTGCGAATTGAAATCGTAAAATACAAATCAATTGAAATTAATAATAATAGATTACGGTGCAGGAAACATAAAAAGCATTCAGTTTGCTTTTAAACGATTAGGAGTTGATGCTATTTTATCAAATAATCCCGAAGAAATATTAGCTGCCGATAAAATTATATTCCCAGGGGTTGGAGAAGCGAGTTCTGCTATGGGAATGCTTAAAGAAAGTGGTTTAGATGTGTTAATTCCTAATTTAAAACAACCGGTTTTGGGCATTTGTTTAGGTATGCAGTTGTTGTGTAATTCAACTGAAGAAGGCCACACAAAAGGCTTGGGCATTTTTAACACCAATGTGAAACAATTTTCGAATGATGTAAAAGTCCCTCAAATGGGTTGGAATGTAATAAAGGAATTGAAATCGGATTTGTTTAAAGGTATCAAGGAAAAAGAATACATGTATTTAGTACATAGTTATTACGCAGAATCTTGTGAGCAAACGATTGCTACCACCGATTATAGCATTAATTACGCATCGGCATTACAACACGATAATTTTTACGGAGTACAATTTCACCCAGAAAAGAGTAGTTTAGCAGGCGCAAAATTATTACAAAATTTTTTAGAATTATAAACATGAGAATAATACCCGCAATTGATATTATAGACGGTAAATGTGTACGCTTAACTAAGGGCGATTACGGCACAAAAAAAATATATAGCGAAAGTCCGTTAGAAATTGCAAAAATGTTTGAAGCTTCTGGTATTGAATATTTGCATCTGGTAGATTTGGATGGCGCAAAAGCGCAACATATCGTGAATTTTAAAGTTCTTGAGCAAATAGCTTCCAAAACAAACCTTAAGATTGATTTTGGAGGTGGGTTAAAAACCAATGAAGATTTGCATATCGCATTTAATTCTGGCGCAAAACAAGTAACTGGGGGAAGTATTGCCGTTAAAGACCCACATACGTTTGAAGGTTGGATTTCTAAATATGGTGCCTCTAAAATTATTTTGGGTGCCGATAGTGATAACGGAAAAGTATCCATAAGTGGTTGGATGGAAAAAAGTAACGAAGATGTTATACCATTTATAAAAGCCTATCAAAAAAAGAGTATCAAATATGTTATTTGTACTGATATTTCTAAAGACGGGATGCTTGAAGGTCCTTCAATAGAACTATATAAACAAATCATTTCGGAATGCAGTACTAGTAGTAACGCTCAGTCTATTAAGCTAATAGCATCAGGAGGAATTTCAATTATTGATGAACTCCCTATGTTAAAGGAAATAGGTTGTGAAGGTGTAATTATAGGAAAGGCTATTTACGAAAACAGAATAAGTTTAAAACAATTAGAAAAATTCGTATAACAAATATGCTTACAAAACGAATCATACCGTGTTTAGATATAAAGGATGGTCGCACCGTAAAAGGCGTAAATTTTATTGATTTACGTGATGCTGGCGACCCGGTTGAACTTGCAAAAAAATACGCTGATGTTGGAGCAGATGAATTGGTATTTTTAGATATTTCGGCTACCTTAGAAGGGCGCGCAACCACGTTAGATATGGTTTTACATGTTGCTGAACAAGTAAATATTCCATTTACGGTTGGCGGTGGAATTTCGTCAGTAGAGCATGTAGATGCTTTATTAAAATGTGGTGCAGATAAAATATCTATTAATTCTTCGGCAGTTAAACGACCAGAATTGGTGAATGAATTATCAGATAAATTTGGAAGTCAGTGTGTCGTTGTTGCCATTGACGCTAAACAAATTGGCGATCAGTGGAAAGTGCATTTGGCAGGTGGGAGTATCCCAACAGATATTGATTTATTTGAATGGGCGAAAGAAGTGGAGCAACGTGGGGCTGGTGAAATATTATTCACTTCTATGAACCACGATGGTACAAAAAATGGATTTGCAAATGAAGCTTTAGCAAGATTGTCAGAAGAGCTTAATATTCCAATAATTGCTTCTGGAGGGGCAGGAAATGTGCAGCATTTTATTGATACCTTTAAAGAAGGAAAGGCAGATGCTGCTCTAGCGGCAAGCGTGTTTCATTTTGGTGAAATCACTATTCCAGAATTAAAAAAAGAATTAAAGAAAAACAATATAGAAGTTAGATTATGATCGTCATTACGAGGAGGAAACGACGAAGTAATCTCATTGAATCAAAGCTAAACATTAAACAGATTGCCACATCACAAAATGTGATTCGCAATGACAATAAAAATCATGAATATTAAATACGACGCACACGGATTAGTACCTGCCATTATTCAAGACGCAATCACAAAAAATGTGTTGATGTTGGGTTATATGAATGACGAAGCTTACCAAAAAACAATAGCTACAAAACAAGTTACTTTTTTTAGCAGAAGTAAACAACGTTTGTGGACTAAAGGTGAAGAGAGTGGTAACTTTTTGAATTTGGTTGAGATTAAAAATGATTGCGATAACGATACCTTGCTCATACAAGTACATCCTGTTGGACCAACTTGCCATAAAGGAACAGATACTTGCTGGAATGCTGAGAATAAATCATCATATGGCTTTTTCTCTACTTTAGAACATGTGATTGCGGAACGTGTCGCCAATAAAGACACCGAAAAATCTTATGTGGCGAGCTTATTTGCGAAAGGCATTAATAAATTAGCTCAAAAAGTAGGCGAGGAGGCCGTTGAAACTGTCATTGAAGCGATGGATAACAATGATGAGTTGTTTTTATACGAATCGGCAGATTTGCTCTTTCATTATTTAATGCTACTACAAGCTAAAGGCTTTACTTTAAAAGATATTGAAGAGGAACTAAAAGGAAGGCATAAATAAAATACAAAGGCTTTAGATGTTTTCTAAAGCCTTTGTTAATTGGTTGAGAAAAGTAAATTATGAAATCCAGCCTTTTGAAATTGACTTTATGGAAAACCATACTAAAAAGCTTGCGAATACAACAATACTAATGGTCATTCCTATATTGTCAAAAAGCCCTTGAGATAACATGTATCCCATTTGGGTAATTACGGCAACTAACGATAATATAAACACAGATTTTGCCCATTTTTTTCGTAATAATAATGCAATTGAACCCAAAACACCCGCAAAAACAGCTATCGCAAAAGCTCCCATTATCCATGAAGGTAAATTAGCAGTGATTTCAAGTTGTTCAGGAGTAAAAGAATTTCGATACCTTTCGGTATCATAAGCTTGTCCTAAATAGCCGTCAACACCAAGTCCGTTCCAAATAAGTGCTATTACACTCACAATCCAGAACCAAACGGGCGGTTTTTTTTTAGAATTTGTCATAATAATTGGTTTTTAGTTAGTAAAACAACAATACAATTTATAAAATTTTTGTCATAATTAATAAAAAACTTACTTTCCCACCACTTTAAAAAACAGGATGAAGAAATATTTTTACGTAATTACCATTCAATACTTAGGCTATCGTTTTCATGGTTGGCAAAAGCAACCCAATGTAAAAACTGTGCATTTAATGGTTGATAGAACCTTAAATTTTATTCTTGAAGGCAAACAATTTAAAAGCTTAAGTTCTGGCAGAACAGATGCCATGGTCTCAGCAGAATGTGCTGCGTTCGAGTTATTTTTATTTGAACCCATTGAAGACGAAACTGCATTTTTAAACTTATTTAATCATAATTTGCCACAAGATATTCGAGCTTTAGGTATTCGAGAAGTCGATGCCAAATTCAACATTATAAATCATTCAAAAATTAAAGAATATCTTTATTTGTTTACGTATGGTGAAAAATGCCATCCATTTTGCGCCCCAATTATGACTACCATATTAGATGATTTGGATATGGATCTAATGAAACAAGGCGCTAAACTTTTTGAAGGTGAACATTATTTTAAATCGTACTGCTTCAAACCCACAGATCATGGTATTTATAATCGTGAAATTTTGTGTTGTGAATTAGTTGAGAATACTATTTACACAGCCAATTATTTTCCTAAAAATTCATATATATTAAGAGTTAAAGGAAAGGGGTTTATGCGCAATCAAATTAGATTAATGATGGGAGCTTTGATTGATTTGGGCAAAGGAAAACTCGCTTTAGAAACCATTTTACAAAGTTTGGAACAAGATTGTTTTATTAAATTAGAGCATATAGCGCCCGCATCGGGGTTAATTCTTAATAAAATAGAGTTTGATTAGTACAGTGTTTTTGTAGTTTTAAAAAAATATAAATTATGAGTATAACGGTTCCTAAAGAGGCATTAGAGTTTTTTGAAAAACTAGAAAAAAATAACGATCGTGATTGGTTTAACATTCATAAAAAGGAATTTAAAACCATTGAAACAAAAGTGAAGGCTGTTTACAATGCCGTTTTTGAGCAGCTAAAAACTTATGATGATGTCGATAAACTTAAAATGTTTCGAATTTATCGGGATGTTCGGTTTTCAAAAAATAAATTGCCTTATAAAACACATTTTGGTGGCTCATTCCACAGAACAAAACCAAAATTAAGAGGTGGTTATTACCTTCATATACAGCCAAATAATGAAAGTTTTATTGCTACTGGTTTTTGGGAACCTGCTCCAGCCGATTTATTGAGAATACGTAAAGAATTTGAAATGGACGATAGCGAAATGAGAACTATTTTACAGGACAAAAAATTCAATAGTATTTGGGGCGATTTTGTTGGTGACGAAGTCAAAACGGCACCAAAAGGTTTTAGCAAAGAGCACAAAGCCATCGATTTAATAAAAAAGAAGCAATACATTTTCGTTAAAAAATTTACAGATAAAGAAATTTTAGATGAAAACTTTTTAAATAATGTAATCGAATCATTTAAAGCCATTCGCCCATATTTTAATTATATGAGCGATGTGCTTACTACCGATTTAAATGGTGTTTCTCTTATATAATTTCTGTAATGATATATTTGTTTTGGTTAAACTCAAAACGGTCATTTACAGTTTTATTTTTTAATAGTTGCCCTATAGGAGAGTTTACCGAAATAGCATAATAAACTTCGTCGTCAATATCTATTTTACCAATACTGGTAGAAATATAAAAATTCATCATGTTTGTTTTTACAATGCTACCTAAAACAACATCCCTACTTTCTACATTTGTTTTTATATTGCTTAAATAGTCTTTAGTATTTTTGGCATCATTTAGATGTGCCATGTTTTTTTCTAAATCGTTTAATAATTTCCCGCTTCCGGAATCGTCACCTTCTGAGTTTCCTTTATCGTTACTGGCTATAGAATCTTTTATTAAATTAATTTCTTCTTTGTAATCATTAATACGTTTATCAACACGTTCGTTGCAAACTTGCCATAGTCTCTGTTTTGTTGTCATTAAATCTTTAAACTGCTTTTAGCACTTCTGGTTGTTCAAAAAGTTGCATGTTACTAATTAATCGTTCTTTTACAATTTGCATCATTCGCTTATTTAACGCTGAAGAATTTTGAATATATATAAGGTATTCTTCAACAGTAAACAAGCCTATTACCATACCTTTTAGCGAATTACGAAATTTAATATCTCTAGTTACAGCGCTTTCTATAAAGTCTAAACGCTTCTCTAAAGTAAAATTATAAAACACTAATTTATGCTTAGCAATATAGTTTTTAAAAACCTCGATAAACAAATCATTTTGCAATTTAATTACAGGGCGAAGCACTAAATTTTGAAAACGCTCATC
>JBNMNO010000120.1:0-7404 GCA_051275695.1 Mariniflexile sp. | reverse complement strand
AAGCAATTCAACAAATAATGCGATTGTTTCGAGTAATTCTAAAAATAACAATGAGAACCTTCAAAATAAAGAATCATTAATTACTACTAAAAAAGCGAGAGAATTAATTGATAATTCTTCAAATGACAATAGCGTTTTAGCGGAAGTTGAAAAAAATAAGACCAAAGAAAATCTACTTACTATTGAAGAAGCTTTAGATAAAACTAAAGATATAATTGAGAAAGACAAAAACCTAAACAGATGGAGTATTGCCCCCAATGCAGCCCCTGTTTATTTTAATACTTTAGGCGAAGGCTCTTCTATAGATCCTCAGTTTAACAGCAATTCTAAAACAGGAGAATTAAACATGAGTTATGGTATTAATGCCAGTTATGCGATTAGCGAAAAACTAAAAGTGCGTTCTGGTATTAACAAAGTAAACTTAGGCTATAATACAAATAATGTCATTGTTTTTCAATCGGTGGGTGTAAGTTCTAGTAAGCGCTCATTACGAAATGTTAGCGGTAATTCTAGTGGTAATAGTGCCGAAAATGTTTCGGTTATAAGCGGCGAAAATTTTAATGCCAACTCAATTCCTTTTGCATCATCCAATACATCCATAAATCAGGCTTTAGGCTATATTGAAGTGCCCTTAGAAATTCAATATGCCCTAACAAACAAAAAGTTAAGCGTCAATGTTATTGGTGGTTTCAGCTCCTTCTTTTTAAGTGATAATAAAATATTTTCTGAAGCCGAAAATGGCACAAAAACTCTTTTAGGTGAAGCCAGTAATATAAATAAAACAAGCTTTAGTGCTAATCTTGGATTAGGTTTTAATTATAAAGCATCTAAAAAAATAGATTTGAATATTGAGCCTATGTTTAAATATCAAATTAACACATTTAACAATACTTCTGGTAATTTTAATCCTTATTTTATAGGAGTTTATACCGGATTCGCTATTAAATTCTAGGTTTTTGGTTAGATCTGGATATTGATTTTCATTAAGCTCGGAAATCAATTTCAAAGAAAAACTGCTCTCCCCGAGCAGTTTTTCTATTTGTTAAAACTTTGAAATTGTTTAAGAATAATGTCTTTTGCCTCTTCGTTTAAAGCCTTGGTCTCTTTTATAGTCAAATCTTTTGTGGCTAAAAACTTATGGATTTTTACACGCATTTTTCCCGGTCCACCACTAAAAAAGGTGTACGAAAGTCTTTTTTTGTTATCGCCAAACGTTATTGGCACAATTGGAATATGATGGTTAATCGCCAATCGAAAGGCTCCATCTTTAAACTCATCTAACACGATATGTTCTTCGGGGACCCCGCCTTCAGGAAAAATACAAATACTCACGCCGGTTTGTAATCGTCTTTGTGCTCTTAAAAAAACGGCTTGTCTGCTTTTAGCAGAGCTTCTATCTACCAAAATACACGTGCGCTTATAGAAAAAACCGAATAAAGGAATTTTAGCCAACTCCTTTTTTCCAACAAAAACAAAGGGGTTTTTAACTGAAACCAGCATAAGCATAATATCGGCCATCGAGGTATGGTTTGCAATAAACATATAACTTTTATCCTGTTCTGGAGTTTGTTCACTTTCGATTTTCCATCGAAAACCCATACCAATTAAAATAATTTTAGCCCAAAAACGTGCTAACTTAAAAAAATAAGGGTACCACGATTCTTTTAAAATTGAAATTAAAAGAATAGGAAACATGATAAGAATAGGCAGTGCTACAAGAATGTAGAACCAAATACGATATAATATCCAGAAAATATATTTAAAAAACCTCATCGAACCCAAAAATACATAATTGTATTGAGCAATTCTATTAAAAAAATTACCTTTGTGTCTATTGAAATTTTATCGTTATAAATTAAAAAGATTCCTGCCTCCGCAGGACATGTTATGGCAAGAATACTTACTGGTATCCAAAGTACAGGAACACCACATTTAGGAAATATTTTAGGAGCTATTATTCCGGCAATTAAAATGGCTGAAAAACCAGAAAATGATTCCTTTTTATTTATTGCAAATTTGCATACACTCACGCAAATTAAAGATGCTGATGAATTAAGAGAAAACACCTATTCTACCGCTGCCACATGGTTAGCTTTTGGACTAGATATTGAAAAAACAGTGTTTTACAGGCAAAGTGATGTGCCACAAGTAACTGAGTTAACATGGTATTTAAGCTGTTTTTTTCCATATCAACGCTTAACATTAGCGCATAGTTTTAAAGATAAGGCTGACAGACTTGAAGATGTAAATGCTGGTTTGTTTTCGTACCCTATGCTAATGGCTGCCGATATATTGTTGTATGATGCTGAAATTATTCCTGTTGGAAAAGACCAGTTACAACATATTGAAATGACGCGCGATGTAGTATCTCGTTTTCATGCTAAAGTTGGAGATACTTTTGTAATGCCAGAAGGAAAAATACAAGAAAACACGATGCTTATTCCTGGAACCGACGGTGAAAAAATGAGCAAAAGTAGAGATAACACGATCAATATTTTTTTAGATGATAAAAAACTACGCAAGCAAATAATGTCTATTCAAACCGATAGCACCCCACTTGAAGAACCTAAAAACTGGAAAACATGCAACTGTTTTGCTATTTATAATTTGTTGGCAAATGATAAACAAATTGAAACCATGAAAGCTAATTACGAACATGGTAATTATGGTTACGGACATGCAAAACAAGCCTTATTTGAATTAATTGTTGAAATATTTACTGTTCAGCGTGAGCGTTATAACTACTATATGAATAACCTCAACGAAATTGATAAAGCCTTAGCTTTAGGTGCAGCAAAAGCAAAATTGGTTGCTGATAAAGTTTTGAAAAGAGTGCGTGAAAGAGTTGGGTATTAAAATGAAGAAAGAATATTTTTCGCCAATTTTAAATATGATAGCAATGCTATTCATAATTCTATCAAGATTAATCTCAGATAATAATTTTGATTGGTTAGCACTAGTGGCTTTAATTATATTTTTACTTTCAGCAGGAAGCCTTGTTTCTCTAATTAAAAAGTCAAATAATCTCAAATAACCTCCCAGGCAACGGGCGAATAACCCCTTTAAGTTCCATGTTTAACAATTGGCTCGCTACTTTAAAAATAGGGAGGTTACAATTAATTGCAATAACATCCAATTGTTGTTTTTCGTTGTCTTTTAAGTAGTTAAAAATTACTTTTTCAGTAGTATCTAATTCTACAAATAACTGTTTTTGGATGGCTGGTTTGTTTTCTTCTTCCAGTTTCCAATTTAAAATATACGGCACATCCAAAGGGGTAGTAAGCATATGTGCTTTTTGATGTTTTATTAAATTATTGCACCCAGAACTTTGTGAATCGGTTGTTCTTCCTGGAACGGCAAACACATCCCGGTTATACGAATTGGCAATATCGGCAGTTACCAAGCTTCCGCCTTTTTCTGCAGATTCAATAACGATGGTTGCTTCACTCAATCCTGCAATAATTCGATTTCGCTTTAAAAAATTATTCTTATCAAAAGTGTCGCTACTCCAAAAATCAGTATAAAAGCCACCATTTTTCTCCATATCAACCATATACTTTTTATGCACTTGCGGATAAATCTGATTTAACCCGTGCGCTAAACATCCAATGGTTTGTAAATTGTGTTTTAAAGCGGCTTTATGAGCAGTAATATCGGTTCCATAAGCAAAACCAGAAATAATTACAGGATTATAAATGGCTAATTTTTCAACTAAATCTTCGCAAAATGCGATTCCGCTCGTTGTAATTTTCCTGGCGCCTACAATACTAATAATGCATTGCTTCTTTAAATTTATAGTCCCCGATTGAAATAATAAAATAGGGCCATCAATACAATGTTTCAATTTTTCAGGATAACTATCCCCTTTAAAATAAGACACATTAATTTTGTTTTCCGTTATAAATGTAATTTCCTTTTCAGCTTCTTTTAAATGATGAGATTCGTGTAAATCACTTAAAATAACTCTTCCAATGCCATCAATTTTTAGTAAATTTTGCTTCTTTTCTTTTAAAACAGCCTCGGCAGTACCACAATGTGAAATAAGTCGTTTCGCTGTAATATCCCCAATATTTGGGACATGTTGAAGTGCTAAAGTGTAAAGCAAATCATTTTCGGTCATTTTATATAATGGATTTAGAAATTATACCAATTTAGCTATAAAATATCACATAGAAATAGTTTCTTTTTAGTTATAATTTCATTAATAAGCAAAATGTAACTTTGACTATGTATTGCTTTTTTTTCTATTCTCTTTAAAAATAATACAATTTATTTTTGCCATATATTACAGGTAAATAGGGCTTAAAATAAAAGAATTTTTGTACTGTTAATAAATAGTTGAGTTTAAATTTTATCGGCACGCATAATTTTTTAAATTTGTTTATATGCAACTAGAAACCTACATAAGCGATTTACTCTATAGATATGAGTGTGTTACCATCCCAGAGTTTGGCGCATTTTTAACGCAGCGCACCTCTGCAACGATTGAAGAGACTACTAACGCCTTTTATCCTCCCAAGAAAACGGTATCTTTTAACGAGCAAATTCAAAAAAACGATGGCTTATTAGCCCATTATATTTCTGATGTGGAAAAAATTCCTTTTGAGGTTGCTAATCAAAAAATTGCTAAACGGGTTACTATAATAAAATCGTATTTAACACAAGGTGAAACCATTACCTTTAAAAATATAGGTGAAATTACTTTTAACAAGGAAGGCAAAATATTATTTGAGCCCATTTATCATTTAAATTATTTAACAGATTCTTTTGGGTTATCGCAATTAGTATCTCCTGCCGTTTCTCGTGAAGTTTATAAAAAAGAAGTGGAAGCTATTGAAAAAGTAATTCCACTAACCATTACTCCTGAAAAACGTAAATCCAGACCTTATTTAAAATACGCTGCGGTTGGTTTAATTGCATTAACATTAGGTGGTTTCGGAGCTTCAAACTACTATGTGAATCAAATTGAGAAGCACAATCAAATGGCTCAAAAAGAAGCAAGCCAACAATTGGATGCTAAAATACAGCAAGCTACTTTTAATTTAAATCCGCTTCCTGCCATTACACTGCATGTTACTAAACAATCTGGGAATTATCATGTAATAGCTGGAGCATTTAGAGTTGTAGATAACTGCGAACTGATAATTAGCCAATTAAAAGAGCAAGGTTTTAATGCTAGAACCATTGGTGTTAACAAATACGGTTTACACGAAGTAGTTTATGGTAGTTATGAAACTGGCGAAGAAGCTTTAAAAGTGCTGCATGACGTTAGAAAAACCCACAACCAAGATGCTTGGTTATTGGTTAAAGATCTGGATTAAATAAAAACTTTTTAGGATAGTATCTTATTTAATCTTTTTTTGGGATAAATAGTTAACGAAACGCCTAAAAAATCACCAGATTGATTAAACTCCCCATTAATATCTGGTGATGATTTAAGATTTATAAACTCATAAGTTCCTGTTTTAAAAGATGAATAGCTCTTTTTGTAGATTAAACTGGTTTGCAGCATAAAACTTTTTCTTTTAAAATATACGCTTGTTTGCAGGTGGTTACTAAAATAAAATAGAGGATAATCTTCTCTTTCAAAGGCCTCAAAGACCACAGTATCATTAATTTCTAAACCACTTGAACCTGAAACGTCATAATGCCAATAATAGGTTAGTCCTAAACCTCCACCAACACTAAAGCTAAAACTTTCTTTTTTTAAATAAATATATTCCACAGATATAGGCATGTATCCCATTTTATCATGACTAATAGTAGATTCATCAAAATAATTGAAATCAGCTATGTTTTCAGCTTTTAAAATAGTAAGACCATCGTGGTGTCCATACCATTGTAGTTGTAATTCTGCCTTAATGTTCCAGTTTTTATATTGATAAAAGTTATAGGAAATACCTACTGCGAATAGCTTATTCTTAAAAAGCTCATAATTAACGTTTGGGTTATTGGTTGGTGTTAAATTAGCTGCTTCAAATATATTATATTGTATAACTGCTCCCCATTTATGATAGTCATTAAATAGGTTATCTGTATGCTGTGCTATTATCTTTTCCGTTTTTAAAATAGCTATGAGTCCAAGACTCATAGCTACTAATTTTAAATTAAATTTTACCATGTTAATTTTAATTCTTTTACCACATTATTATATGTAAATAAACCTGTCATACCACCATTCTCAACTTTATGGCTTCCAAAAGATTTGTTTCTCCAAGTATACACCTGCTTCTTTTTTTTCCTTGTTCCAGTCGATTTATTAATATAAGTTGGGGAATTATCACTATAAACATTTCCTCTAGCACCCGCAGCAATACTAGTTCGCCATTTTCTCCAGCCTAAAAACCCTTTTTTATATGATACTATTTTGGATTTTACCTTCCCATTCCAACCAAAACTAGGGCTTGGTACTTTAATTAATATTTTACAAAACTTGTCTGAACCACCCCCAATCTCAGCTCTTACTTCTTCAGCATATTTACAACTTGTAGTTGTTGTGCTATTTGTGATCGACACATTATTATTGTTGATAACAGAATAATCACCATTATTGAAATCTATTAGAGCATCATAGTCAGACTCTTTAATCATTAATGTTGCATCTTCTTTTATCAACATTGTTTTTTGATTTTTACTATTCGCATTTTTGATAGTGATTTGATTATTTATTAAATTAACTTCTTTGTCAGTAAGTTTTTTAATAATTGTAGTTCCTATTTGTACTTCTGCCAAAGTATTCATAACTGCCATTTCACTTTCATCAAAATCGTATATCGGATTATTATCTGGATCTGCTGTTACATCCAAAACATTATTATTTAACCAAGTCTCTTCTGCTAATAAATATTGTTTACGCAAAGATTGTAACCCGATTTGATTTTCAAATTCAGTTAACGGCCTTTCACTATCAAAATTAAGTTCTTCTTCTTTAGCGTTTAAATCATCTTCGTTTAGATATCCCCATTGCGCTAAAAAAGCATTTTCCCAATTTTCTACTTGTATTTCTAAAGCTTCATTATAACTTCTATAAGATAATTCATCACTAAAAACAGCTATACTTGTACCTGTAAAAGTACTTTTATTACTATTTGACGTAGATTTTTTTCCATTATTACTACTTCGGTAATTAATTACTGTCAATCCATTCCCGTTTAACACAACTGTATCTTCTACGGTGTCGATTGTTTCATTATTACAACTGTAAAAATATTAGAGTCCCAAATAGTAGTATCCAAATTAATATAAATGTTTCATTTGAATATTTCATTTCTTTTATTTGTAAGTTCAAGTAATAAGTGCAACAGACAAATTTAAAACACTTGGGATTGCTCCCAAGTGTTTTAGGTCAAAAACTTAAATTTGTCTTGCATGAAAAATTACAAACAATTGACCGCCCACCAAAGA
>JBNMNO010000119.1:0-7441 GCA_051275695.1 Mariniflexile sp. | reverse complement strand
TTAAATTTTTAAAATTGAATACCACATCAGATGTTTCAATGCCAGTTTCTGTTAAAGCAGGTGCTTTTATTGTGAAGTTAAATACAGTTAACGGAATCATTAACAAAAAAATCATACTGCAATAGTATATAGCTCTTTTGAAGTGTTTGTAAATAGAAAACCCATCAATTTTGATGGGTTTTTTTATTCTGTATTTTGGTTTTTATTCCCCTAAAAACGGATATCTATAATCTATAGGAGTAACAAATGTTTCTTTTATTAATCGTGTCGATACCCAACGCATTAGGTTTTGAGCGCTTCCCGCTTTATCGTTGGTTCCCGATGCGCGAGCACCTCCAAAAGGTTGTTGCCCAACCACAGCACCTGTTGGCTTATCGTTTATATAAAAGTTTCCAGCACTGTTTTGTAAAGCTTGGTTAGCTTCAATAATAGCAGATCTGTCTGCTGCCAGTATAGCGCCTGTTAAAGCATAATCACTAGTTTCGTCGACTAATTTTAAAGTTTCAGAAAAAGCATCATCTTCATATACATAAATGGTAATTACAGGCCCAAATAGCTCCGTACACATGGTTGTGTATTTTGGGTTGCTTGTAACAATTACAGTTGGTTCAATAAAATAGCCTTTGCTTTTATCGTAATTTCCACCAACAATAATTTCGGCTTCAGCATCATTTTTAGCTTGGTCAATGTATTTTGCCAATTTATCAAATGAGCCTTCGTGAATCACAGCTGTAATAAAATTGGTCATATCTGCAGGCGAACCCATTTTAAACGACTTCACATCTGCAATAACCAGTTGTTTTACTTCACTCCATAAATTTTTTGGAATGTAAGCTCTTGAAGCGGCACTACATTTTTGTCCTTGAAACTCAAACGCGCCACGAACAATAGCGGTTGAAATTTGTTTTGGGTTAGCAGATTTGTGTGCTATAATAAAATCCTTTCCACCTGTTTCACCTACAATTCTTGGGTAGGTTTTATAGTTGTGTATATTGTTTCCAATTTGTTTCCAAAGTTCTTTAAATATGAATGTAGAGCCAGTAAAATGCAATCCTGAAAATTCTGGACTTGCTAAAACAGTATTTGTAATCATAACGGGGTCGCCAAAAACAACATTTATAACTCCTGGCGGCACGCCTGCTTCATTAAATACATCCATAATAACTTTAGCCGAATATACTTGACTGTCACTTGGCTTCCAAACCACTACATTACCCATTAACGCCATACAGGAAGGAAGGTTTCCGGCAATAGCAGTAAAATTAAAAGGAGTTACAGCATAAGTAAAACCTTCTAAAGGGCGGTATTCAACACGGTTCCAGGTATCACTTGTGCTGTCCGGTTGTTCTGCATAAATGTCCGTCATGTACTGAACATTGAAACGTAAGAAATCTATAAGCTCACATGCAGAGTCAATTTCAGCTTGATATATGGTTTTAGATTGCGCTATCATTGTAGCAGCATTTATTTTTGCGCGGTAAGGCCCTGCAATTAATTCAGCAGCTTTTAAAAAGATAGCTGCACGTTGCTCCCAAGGTACTTGAGACCAGGTTTTTCTAGCTTCTAAAGCTGTTGCAATGGCTTCGTCTATATGCTTTTTTTCGGCTACATGATAGGTTCCAACCACATGTTTATGGTCATGTGGCGGCGACATGGTTTTGGTAATTTCAGTTTTTACGTCTTTTCCGTTTATATATAATGGTACGTCAATAGTGCTATTATACAACTCTTTGTAAGCCTGTAGTACAGCGTCGCGTTCAGGAGTTCCTGGCGCATAACTTTTAACAGGTTCGTTAACAGCAATTGGTACATTAAAAAAACCTTTTCCCATAATTTATTTGTTTTTGTTATTGAATAATCAGTAAAGTTGCTTCAAATTTACGAATTTTCAAATGATTTATAGGTTTGAAAGCTTCTTAAAAGCACATTAAAGTTTATTTATTTTTTGTAAGTTGCTAAACTGTTTTTAGACTATAAATTTATGTGTACAGTTACAATTATTCCTAAAGCAAACAATGACTTTGTTTTAACCTCTAATAGAGATGAAGCGCCGAATAGAATTTCGCTTCCTCCAGATTTTTATATAAATAATGACACCAGACTGTTATTTCCTATGGATAAACTATCTGGAGGAACATGGATTGGTTTAAGTGAAAAAAACCGAGTGGTTTGTGTATTAAATGGTGGGTTAATCATGCATCATCCCAAGCAGAATTACAAGAAAAGTCGTGGCGTAATTGCTTTAGATTTTATGGTTTCTGAGGATATTTTGGCTACTATTAATAACTATGATTTGAGTGAAATAGAACCTTTCACAATTGTAATTGTAGACTGGAATACTGCTTTAAAGTTTTATGAATTGGTTTGGGATGGAAAAGAAAAGCACTTTAAAGAATTGCCATTAGAGCCTAAAATTTGGTCGTCTTCTACACTTTATAATTCTGATATGAAAAAGGAGCGTTCCCAATGGTTTGACGATTTTAAATCTGAAACAAGTTTAAATGCACAGTCGTTGTTGAGGTTTCATAAAACAGCAGGAAAAGATACTAAAAATTATGGTGTGATAATGAATCGGGGTTTTGTAAAAACAACGAGCATTACGCAAATTGAAAAATTTAGCGATTCGCTTGAGATGTATTATGAAAATCTTCAAAATAATACAATTTCAAGTAAAACGTTCCATCTTCCCCAAACAGTAAATGAATAATACCGGTATTATTTTAACATTAGCCTATCCTGAAACTATTGTTATGGTATCTGAGGAATGGTTTTCTCCATTTTTAAGATTTTTAGGTGTTGGCAAAAAGAATTATCTCCGTGCGGGTCATGCTGCTTTGGTGCTTATAAATAAAGAAACGGGTGTTTTAGAATACCATGATTTTGGGCGTTATATTACACCACAACCTACAGGTCGCGTTCGAGGAAGCGATACCGATAACGAATTGCACTTTCCATTAGTAGCGGAAATAAAAAGCGATAAAATCACCAATTTAAATGATATTTTAGAGTTTTTAGCAACCCACCCTAAAATAACTCATGGTGAGGGTAAAATGCTTGCATCGGTTTGTAATGTTGTTGATTATAAAAAGGCACGCGCCCATATTACCAAAATGCAGGAAAAGCATTTTATACGGTATGCAGCTTTCATAAAAGAGGCCTGCAATTGTGCGCGTTTTGTAACTGACACCTTGATTGCTTCAATAACAAATGCCACTATTAAAAAAAACCTAGAAACCTCAAAATGGTTTACACCGAGTACGGTTGGTAATGTGTTGTTGGCAAATACTGAAACGTATGCTTTTGAGATTTCAGGAACAGGATTAATTTCAAAATTTGAAGGCTCTCAAAAAAGTGAAAATGTGCGTTGTTTTTTAGACAAACTTAATAACCATGTGCCAAATTTTGCGGGTAATTTAGAGCCTAAGTCTGTTGATGGTTTACACGAAAAAGCACAGTGGTTATCAGGGATTGCAGCAGGAGCATGGTTTGAATTGTATAAAACAGGAGATTATATTGAGTTTCAATTTAAACGTATTTCACCTCATGGAAATATTGATGTGCATGATACTTTTGTGGTTGATGATGATTCGTTTGATTATGATCTAGAATTTGAATTTATACATTATTCAAACTGTAAATACTTTCATGTGAAACAGAATGATGTTGTTTTTAGGTTTGAGAGGAAGGTTTGATTGTTTTTTCTTAATTACAAGCTTACGAGATAGAATCGGCATCCTTTTTAAAAAATGATGAGCTACGATTATGGTTTGAGATAAAAATTAACAGATTGCTTCGTTGCTCGCTCCTCGCAATGACGTTTTAGAAAGATATAGTGCAAAGCCTGAATTCCAGATAGCTATCGGCACTGGTAACGCTCAAATTATATATTAACAGATTGCTTCGTCGCAAACTCCTCGCAATGACCTTTTAGTTTATAGCAAAGGTTGCACTTAACTTAAAGGTAGGAATGATGACCTTAAAGTTTTTGGTTGTGGTAAAGTTTACCATGTTGTAATGCCCATGCATGGCACCAAATGGTGAGGTAAGCAAACAGCCCGATGTGTAGGTGTGCATTTCGCCTGGTTTTAAAACGGGTTTTTTGCCTATAACACCTTCGCCAGAAACAATTTCAACATTATTTAAAGCATCTAGAATTTCCCAATGGCGGGCATTAAGCTGTACAGAATCTTTACTTTGGTTTTCAATAGTTACGGTGTAACCAAAGGCGTATTGTATTTTATAATTTTTATAAAATGAGCCTTCGTAGGTAGTTTCTACCGAAATTTTTATGCCTCTTGTAACCTGCTGAACCATGTTAACTATTGATATATACTGTATGTATCACGCTAAAATACTAAATTTTAGAGGGTAATAGGTATATTTTAACGTGTTTGATTGAAAAATTAGTTGAACGGTGCGTTTAATTCGAGATATTAACCGAACTGCCTTCGCCAACGCCAATAATTTTGTCGTAGCGTGCTCCTAAATCTCTATAATAAATAAGAACTTTGTAATTGTTTTCGGTTTGCCAAAAATTGCCGCTTATGATTCCTTCATCTAAAGCTCCGTTAGTATGAACCACTACATATTTATAATTATAAAATCCTTGTTTAAGCTTAAAAGCTGTTTCAAATAAACCACTTTCACTATTGAATACTAGTCTGTTTTCTTTGTTTAAAGCATAATTATTGAAGTTTCCATAGACGTAAATTTCGCTGCCCTCGTCTAACAATTTAGGAGGTAATAATGAAAAATGAATCATTGTGTAATCTGCTTCGATATCAGTATCTTCAACATCCAATGCAGTGATTAAGAAATTGCCGTTTATATCTGGATTATAAGTGTAAGGTTGTGAGGCGCGTTCTGTATTGGTAAATAAAAAATTATGATAGATGTCTCTTAATTCAATAAACTGAACGCCAACGTTTGCTGCTCTCACATCTTTGTTTTCAAAAAATCTAAATTCATTTCCACCCCAAAATGACGTTTCATTTATATATCTATAAATGAGTTGATTACCCATTGTATATTGAGGTTTTATATTTGAAATTGTAGTATTTAAATTATTGTTTTGAACAATTAATATATTGACGGTATGCAAAGGATTATTCAAATTTAAACCCCCGGAATTAATGACTATGTCTATACTTTGTTTGCTTTCAATAAATTTTACATCTCTTAAGCGTTTCACAGAAACACCAACGCCAGCTAGCTGTTCATAGACCATAAATTTTCTTGTAAATACAAGCTCATGGTTTTTATCAAAAACCGAAAGTATATAATTGCCCGTTTTGGTCAATCCTCTAGTTTGCCGATTGGGTATTTGAAGTTTATAGTGGGAATATAATTGATAAGCATTAAATGAATTTTGATAGTCCACAATCCTGAAATTATCAAAACCATCCATATATTCTGTTCTGATCAAAAGAGATTTTGTCCAATCGTAATTATAATGCTCGATGGTATAATAAAAATCGGGTTCATTGTTGGTCAATACGTCAAATTCAATATAGAATGCTTCTCCCAATTGAAGAATTGGTAGTTCGCCTTGTGGTGAATTCCTGCTTTTAAAAGTTATGGTTTTTATATAATCGGGCGGATTTACCTCTTTAACTTGACCAAAGGAAACGATTGGAATCCATAATAAAAAAAAGTGATATTTATACTTTAATGAAAACATTTTAAGAGCAGTTTTTTTGTAAATATAGCGAATTTAATATCTAAAAATTGTATTCTATTTTTCTATTAAATTTATGTTTTTTTTAAGGCTTTTTTATGTGGACTGTTTATTTAATTTGTATTTTTGCACCGATTTTTAGATAACTAATTTCAATATATAAAATATGTCAAACGACATTCGTATAAAAAAAGGTCTGGACATTAAACTTAAGGGTGAAGCAGAAAAGACCATTGAAAAGGCTATTTTAAGCAACCTTTATACTTTAAGACCGGATGATTTTCATGGCGTTATACCTAAATTAATTTCTAAAGTTGGAACTAAAGTTAAAGCGGGCGAGCCTGTTTTTTTCGATAAATCTAACGAAAACGTAAAGTTTGTTTCTCCAGTTTCTGGGGAGGTTATTGAAATTGCTCGTGGTCAAAAACGTAAAATATTATCAATTAAACTTCAGGCGGACAAGGAGCAAACCTACCAGGATAATGGTAAGTTTAATCTTGATACTGCAAAACCAAATGAGGTAAAAGCCCATTTATTAGCTTCTGGTTGTTGGCCATTTGTAAAACAACGTCCTTATGACGTGATTGCAAACCCTGAAAAATCACCAAAAGCTATTTTTATTTCTGGTTATGCGAGTGCGCCTTTGGCGGCCGATTTAGATTTTACGCTTAAAGGTAAAAAAGCAGAATTACAAGCGGCTGTAACGGCACTTGGGAAACTTACCGAGGGTAAAGTGCATATTTCTGTAGGCGCTGGTTCAAGTTCACCTTTAGCAGGTTTGTCTGGTATAACATTGCATAAAGTATCGGGTCCGCATCCATCTGGAAATGTGGGTACCTTAATTAATAAAATAGATCCGGTTAATAAAGGAGAAGTTGTTTGGACTTGTGCTGCGCAAGATTTAGTGATTATTGGTGAATTGCTTTTAACTGGTAAATTCAATGCAGAACGTATTGTTGCTTTAGCCGGGTCTGTAGTCGAAAAACCAAGGTATTTTCTTGCTAAAATTGGTAGTGAAGTGTCAACTATAATTTACGATAAAGGTGTTTCCAAAAAGTCACATGATCGTATTATTTCAGGAAATGTACTTAGTGGAAAGCAAATAAAATCAGACGGAAACCTAGGTTATTATAACAATGTAATTACAATAATTCCTGAAGGTGACGATTACGAAATGTTTGGATGGACAAAACCTGTATTTAATAAAGTTTCTACATCTAGAGCACTTACATTTTCTTGGTTAAATCCAAATAAAAAATACGATTTAAACACCAATACTAATGGTGAGCATCGTGCCTTTGTGGTAACTGGTGGTTACGAAGAAGTGTTTCCTCTAGATATATATCCTTTGCAAATACTAAAAGCTTGTATGTATCAAGATTTAGATGAAATGGAATCTTTAGGAATGTACGAAGTGGCTCCAGAGGATTTTGCGTTAACCGAATTTGTTTGTGTGTCTAAACAACCGCATCAGGATATTATTAGAAAAGGATTGGATTTAATGCTTAAAGAAATAGGGTAATGAATTTAAAGACAAGATTACATATTTTAAAAAGAAAGTACAGAGGGTCTAAAATGGCACCGGCGTTTAACGCCATTCATACTTTTTTATACTTGCCAAATGATACTACCCATAATGGTACTCATATTAAAGCTGCCGACGATTTAAAACGTACCATGAACACCGTTATTTTGGCTATGGTACCATGTTTACTTTTCGGAATGTTTAATGCAGGATATCAGCATAACTTAGCTGTTGGCGAT
>JBNMNO010000118.1:0-7623 GCA_051275695.1 Mariniflexile sp. | reverse complement strand
TGTAACCGTGCATAAATTCACTATCGGTTTTTAAGTTTACAACCCCTTCTGGTTTTAGTATGGTTTTGTAACGTTTCAAAAACTCAGAATTTGTCATTCGGTGTTTTGTACGTTTATATTTTATTTGCGGATCTGGAAATGTAATCCAAATTTCATCTACTTCGTTTTGAGCAAAGGCATAATCAATAAGTTCAATTTGAGAGCGTAAAAATGCCACATTAGAAATATTTTCTTCTACAGCGGTTTTTGCGCCTCTCCAAAAACGAGCACCCTTAATATCAATCCCTATAAAGTTTTTATTTGGATATTTTTTTGCCAAGGCTACCGAATATTCACCTTTTCCACAACCCAGTTCTAACACTAACGGATTGTTGTTTTTAAACACGGTTGTATTCCAGTTTCCTTTTAAAACGTATTCATTATTAACCAGTTCATCTCTTGTTGGCTGAAATACATTTGCAAAGGTTTCGTTTTCTCTAAATCTTTTTAATTTATTCTTACTTCCCACAGATCATTTTATATAATAATTCGGTAAAATTAAGGAAATATAAATGAGCAGATATATACTTATCTTTGAATTTGCTTAAAACTTGCGTGAGGGATTGAAGCGGCATCCTTTTATTTTGTTTATTGAACGTAGTAGAAATAAACAAAATAAAAGATATAGCTAAAAGCCCGACCCTTGTGGGCACGCCAAAAAAACATGAATAAAAAAAGAATTTTAGTAGCACCTTTAAATTGGGGTTTAGGGCATGCTACCCGATGTATTCCTATTATAAAAGCATTGGTTATACATGGTTTTGAGCCTGTTATTGCTAGCGACGGTGAGTCTCTTACGCTTTTACAGAAGGAATTCCCTAGTCTTTCTTCTATTGAATTGCCGTCGTATAATATAACATACTCTAAAAATGAAAAATACTTTAAATTAAAGCTCCTTAAGGATTCACCGAAATTATTAAAAGCTATTAAAGCAGAAAAAAAAGCACTCAAGCATATTGTTGAATTACATGGTATTAATGGTATTATTTCTGATAACCGATTAGGGGTTTATAATAAAAAAGTGCCATCGGTTTTTATAACGCATCAATTGAATGTTTTAAGCGGAAGCACCACTTGGTTTAGCACTAAAATTCATGAAAAATTTATAAAAAAATTTGATACCTGTTGGGTGCCTGATGTGGAAGGGAATATAAATTTAAGCGGCAAACTGGGGCATACTGATGTTTTTGAGATTCCTACAACCTATATTGGACCTTTAAGCCGGTTAGAGAAAAAAAGATTAAAAATTGAAAATAATGTGATGATTTTACTTTCTGGTCCGGAACCACAACGCAGCCTTTTAGAAGAAAAGCTTTTATTAGAATTAAAAAACTATTCTGGAAAGGTTGTTTTTGTGAAAGGTGTCATTGAAAAAGAACAAACTATTCAAATAATGGGCCATATAACGGTATATAATTTTATGACTTCTAATTTACTGGAAAAAACTATAAATCAAAGTGCTTTGGTTATTTCCAGATCTGGATATACTACGGTAATGGACTTGGCAAAACTTAACAAAAAAGCGTTTTTTATACCTACTCCTGGTCAGTTTGAACAAGAGTATTTGGCAAAACGTTTTACAGAACTAGGCTTAGTACCAAGCTGTAAACAGGGGGAATTTACTTTGGATAAAATAACGGATATTGATTTTTACAAAGGCTTAAACCCGATTGATTTTGAACCCGATTTTAAAGAATTATTTAGCCTTTTCTAAAGTAAAAGAAAACTCGCTGCCTACTCCAAACTCACTTTCTACATATATTTTTTCTTCGTGAGCTTCAATAATATGTTTTACAATAGAAAGCCCAAGCCCCGAACCGCCTTCTTTACGCGAACCACTTTTATCCACTCTATAGAAACGTTCGAATAAACGAATTAAATGTGTTTTTTCAATACCCTCACCATTATCTGTAACCCGAACTATCACTTTGTTTTTTATTAAATTTTCTACACTTATTTCGGTTGTGCCTTTTTCTCTACCATACTTTATAGAGTTAACTATTAGGTTTACCAAAACTTGTTGAATACGTTCTTTATCCGCGTTTACTAAAATAGGATTAACATAATCCGTATCGAAAGTTAGTGTAATTCTTTTTTTTAAGGCCTTCATTTCTAGCATATCAAACACATTGCTAATCAGCTCAACAATATCAAAAACTTCTTTATTTAAACTTAAATCACCAACCTCCAGCTTGGTAATCATATCTAAATCTTTTATGATATAGCCTAATCGCTCTATGCCCTTGCTAGCTCGTTCTAAATATTTTTCTCGAAGGTTTTTATCGTTCATAGCACCATCAAGCAAAGTTAAAATATAACCCTGCACCGTGAACAAAGGTGTTTTTAATTCGTGTGATACATTGCCCAAAAATTCCCTTCTATAATTCTCTCTTACTTTAAGTGTTTCTATTTCTATTTTTTTACCGCGGGCATATTTATCTATTTCTTGGGTAAGGGTATTAATATCTGTAGTAATTGGACCTTTAATTAAATTGGTGGATTCTAAAATAGTTAAATCATCGTAAATCTTTTTAACTCTTTTATAAATAAATCGCTCTGCACGATATTGTATTAATGCAAAAGAAAACAAGTAGATTATGGTGGCAAGGGCAAGAATTACCCAAATATTAAACGTATAGAAAACATATAAAAAAACACCCGTTAAGAGCGTTATCATTAATGTAATATAGAGCGATGTTAGCATCGCGAACGTATATGACTTTTTAAATTTTACTTGCATTAATCTACAAACTTATAGCCTACTCCTTTTATAGTTTTAAAGCTATCGTCTCCTATTTTTTCCCGAAGTTTACGAATGTGCACATCAATGGTTCTACTCCCAACAATAACCTCGTTACCCCAAACTGAATCAAGAATTTCGTCGCGCTTAAAAACTTTGCCTGGTTTAGACGCTAGTAAAGATAATAATTCAAATTCTTTTCTTGGTAAAATAATTTCTTTTCCTTTTGAAGTAATTTTGTACTCGTCACGATTTATTTCCAAACTACCAATTTTCATGGTATCTGAAACATCTTCTTCTTTAAAACGTCTTAAAAGCCCTTTAACCTTACTGACTAAAACTTTTGGTTTTATTGGTTTTGTTATATAATCATCGGCGCCAGCATCAAAACCTGCAACTTGCGAATAATCTTCTCCTCTGGCGGTTAAAAAAACAATAAGTGTATTTTGTAAATCTGGATTTTTTCTAATTAACTCACAAGCTTCAATGCCATCCATTTCGGGCATCATGACGTCTAGAATAATTAAATTTGGAAGTTCTTTCTTTGCCTTTTTAACAGCTTCAAGTCCGTTTTCGGCAGTAATTACTTGATAACCCTCGCTAGTTAAGTTATATCCAACTATTTCTAAAATGTCTGGCTCATCATCAACCAATAATATTTTAATATCCTTTTTTTTCATTTTTTAGAAGAAATAAAACGCGTTTATTAAAGTAAAGATAAAACTAATAACAAGAGTTTATTGATAATATAAAATAAATTAACGTTAAAGTAACAAGGAGGTTACACTAATTTAAACTTTCGATAAAACACACATATATTTAACACTTTTTTGGCATCACTTTTGTAGTAATTTAGTACCTTTACTGTTGTTATTTGAATAGATGAAAAAAAACTACTTTATACTTTTATTTATTGTTTTTGCTTTCTTTACAACCCAACAGGGGTTTAGTCAAAGTTTTGCGAATACAAATTCTATTAGACAAAATATAGAAGCCTTATCTATTTATCCCAATCCTGTTACTAACGGTAAAATATTTATTTATATTTCATCCAAAGATAATTTAACCAAAGAAATTGATATTTTTAATGTTTTAGGAAAACAAATTTTTTCTACTGTTTTAACAGGAAAAGAATTAAATATATCTATGTTAAGTAAGGGTATTTATATTTTAAAAATCACTGAAAACAGCCTAAGTGAAACTAGAAAATTAGTGATAAAGTAATTTATCCAACTTTATAAATTTTTAAAGCGTTCCCATTTTGGTGGGGCTTTTTTATTTATAAAATACCGCAAATGACGCTTCACCCAATAAAATTGCATTTCATGGTTGTTATCGCACAAACACCCTTAATTAACTCTAAATTAAAGCTTGAACAAAAAAACCAACCAATCATGAAAAAAATTTACATTTTATTTATTAGTTTTCTAATTACTGGACTTTCTTTTGGGCAATCTCTCATACTGCTTGAAGATTTTACTGGAACAGCACAATACACGCTTCCAAACCACTCAGGTACTTTTGATATTCTTAATAATACTGGCTCTTATTTTACAAGAACAGATGGCTCTGACATTAGTTCTCCTATTAATTTTACAGATGGAGATTTTTATTTTGCGGCTCAGGCTATTGGTACAGGTTCAATATCATCACCTGAAACCATGTTGTTTAGCAACATAAACATCGCAACGTTTACCAATATGACATTTGGAGTTGCCTTAGCAAATATAAATGATGCTTGGGATGATACCGATTTTGTTCACTTTGAATATAAGATTGATGGAGGTGCTTGGACAAATATGATTTGGGTAGAAAATGGTGGTGCAACAAACTCCGCACCACAAATTGATGCCGATTTTAATGGTGTAGGAGACGGATTGGTCTTCCTTATAAATGAATTTAATGATGATGTGCTTTTTAATAACTTTTCAGGTCCAGGAACATCTATGGATATTCGAATTACTTTTGGTGGATTGACAGGAGTAGATGAAAATATCGCTATGGCTTCTATTTTTTTAGTGAATGATTTTCAGCTTTTCCCAGATATTGCTATCACATCTCCAACTGATTCTCAAATATTTCCTTCGGGAACAACAAGTGTGCCTATTACTTATACACTTATAAATCCAGGGTCAATTGAACGTGTTGATATTACTGTAAATACCGTTTTAACTTCGAGTATTGGTGCTGGACCATTTGATGTTACAACTAGTGATGGAGAATTTTATGACGCTGAAATTAGAATATTTGCTTTTGGTGGAATTGAAGTCAGTTCGTGGTGGGTTTCTTTTAGTGTTTCTAATACTTTAGGAATTGAAGAAAATAAAATTGAAGGATTTAGTTTTTCACCAAACCCAACAAAATTGGGCTATATAAATATATCTAGCAAAAGTAATTCTAGAATGGGTGTTTCTGTATTTGATATTTTAGGCAAACAAGTTCTTAAAGAAACCATAAGTAATAATAAATTAAGTGTTTCTAATTTAAATGCTGGTATCTATATTATGAAAGTGTCACAAGATAATGCTACTATTACTAAAAAATTAGTAATTCAATGAACATAAAAAACATACTATTTTTAAAAGCGTTGCTAGTAGCAGCGCTTTTTTATTTTAGTACTTTTGTTTTTTTATTCTATGATAGATTCTGAAGCCATATTTAATATTAAAACTGAACAAGAATTCAGTGATATGGCTTTGTCCGTTTTTAGATTTCAATTTGAAAATAATGTCGTATATCGTTCGTTTTGCGATTTGCTATACAAACACCCAAGTGACGTAAAAACTATTAAAGACATTCCTTTTTTACCCATTCAGTTTTTTAAAACTCATGATGTTTTAAGTTCAAAAGAACCTGTGAAAGCTACATTTACAAGTTCTGGAACAACCGGCAGTATCAATAGCAAACATTATGTAACCGATTTAGAAATCTACACACAAAGTTTTACTAAAGGCTTTCAGCGATTTTATGGAGACATTAAAGACTATGTTGTTTTAGCATTATTACCATCTTATTTAGAGCGCCAAGGATCGTCTCTAATATATATGGTGGATGCCATTATTAAGCAATCAAAACACTCCGAAAGCGGTTTTTATTTAAATAATATTTCAGATTTAAAAGACACAGTAATCACCTTAGATTCTAAGGGGAAAAAAGTTTTACTTATTGGCGTGTCATTTGCCCTATTAGATTTAATTGAAACCTATCAATTCAATCTTAAAAATACCATAGTTATGGAAACTGGTGGTATGAAAGGACGCAGAAAAGAATTGATTCGGGATGAACTGCATAACCAATTAAAACAAGGTTTTGGAGTTAAAAGTATTCATAGTGAATATGGCATGACCGAATTATTAAGTCAGGCATATTCTATTGGAAATGGCCTATTTAATACCCCAAACTGGATGCGTGTTTTAACCAGAGATACCGAAGATGCTTTAAGTATTAACTCCACAGGAAAAGCGGGCGGTATTAATGTCATAGATTTAGCAAATATTAATTCCTGCTCATTTATTGCCACGCAAGATTTAGGACGAGTTAATAATGATGGTTCTTTTGAAATTATTGGGCGTTTTGATAATTCTGATATTCGTGGGTGCAACCTTATGGTCCTGTAAGTTATAGACTGCTTTCCGACGTATAATAAATAAAAATTACTTTATGAAAAGTCTAATCCCTTTGTTTTTGCTTTACTGCTCCATATGTTTTTCACAAACCATAGATTATAATATTAAAAAAGGCTTTGCCGCAAATGGCTATGATGTTGTGGCCTATTTTAACAATCAAGCTAGTGAAGGCAACAAAAATTTCATGACAAAATTTGATGGGGTAAGTTATAAATTCGCTACTAAAGAAAATCTAAATACATTTAATAAAAACCCCCAAACGTATATACCACAATATGGAGGCTATTGCGCGTATGCCGTGGCGGTAAAAAAAGATAAAGTTGGTATAAACCCAGAAACCTTTGAAATAATAGATGATAAACTTTATTTGTTTTATAACGCTTGGGGAACTAATACTTTAGAATTATGGCGAAAAGAAAATCCGAAAATGTTAAAAGAAAAAGCCGATAAAAACTGGGAACAACTAAAATTAAAAAAATAGTTTATTCCTGTAAGTTTTAAAAATAGTTTACGACGAAATGTACAACTAAGAAAAAGAAAAATTAGTTTTTTAGTTGGTTGGTTAGTATAAAGCCTGATTGAAAAATCAGGCTTTATTATTTTTTATACAATTCTTAGAACAAAATAATTCTTTTTTCCACGCTGTAAAAGCACAAACTTATTGTTTATTAAGTCTTTTAAAGTAATCGTATAATCCTCTTGTACTTTTTCTTTATTTACCGAAATAGAGTTTTCTTTTAAAGCGCGTCTTGCTTCACCGTTCGATTTTAAAAAGCCTCCTTTTTCTGCCAAAGCTGCAATAATATCTAATCCAGATTCGATATCAGTTTTAGCGATTTCTGTTTGAGGAACCCCTTCAAAAACATCTAAAAAGGTTTTTTCATTTAATTGTTTTAAATCATCGCCCGTTGAATTTCCAAAAAGAATTTCACTTGCTTTAATGGCATTTTCTAAATCGTCTTTAGAATGCACCATGGTGGTAATTTCTTCTGCTAAACATTTTTGCAACACTCTTAAATGCGGTGCTTCCTTATGTTCGTTTATAACACTTTTTATTTCTTCTTCAGTTAAAAAGGTAAATATTTTAATGTATTTTTCAGCATCTTCATCACTTGAATTTAACCAATATTGATAGAATTTATAAGGTGACGTTCTGTTCGCGTCTAACCACACATTTCCGCCTTCAGATTTTCCAAATTTAGACCCGTCTGATTTTGT
>JBNMNO010000117.1:0-7626 GCA_051275695.1 Mariniflexile sp. | reverse complement strand
TCAGATTCAATAATTTCTTTTTTTTGATTAAACGCGGGTGTTGGAATATCTAGTATTAATTTACTTCCTGTGAGCCTTTTATATATCAATATAGGTATTAATAATAATAAGTTGTAACTTAATGACCTCAGTATTATAAATTCAGATTTACTTTTTAAAAGTTTAAAAGCGACTTCAACTGAACCCATTATGCCTAGTGTATTTGTTATGTTAGATTTTGCAGGATAACCACTTGCATTAAAAGCACTTACGGTTTGCTCTATCTTTTTTACAACCCCAGCATGATCAATACTACTCTTGGCAATATATTCTATTTTATTTTTATGCATTTGTTACTTAATTAACTCTTTGTAGAAGGTTTTGTCTGCTTTATTTTCAAAATGACTGTTATGCCAAAGCAAAGTATATGTACCGTTATATTTGGATGTTAATTCTTTAAAATATTTGAACCTGTTCAAGGCTTCATCACTATAACCGTAATTTTCATATTGGTTATCTAATATAGTGCATTCCATATTTATCAAAGGTCTTTGTTTGAGTTTTAATGGTTTTCGTTCCACTAAATCAAACATGGTATATTCTTTTGAGGTTCCACATCTAAAGCCCGATTTGTCTGC
This sequence comes from Mariniflexile sp., assembly GCA_051275695.1. Taxonomy (GTDB): domain Bacteria; phylum Bacteroidota; class Bacteroidia; order Flavobacteriales; family Flavobacteriaceae; genus Mariniflexile. The sequence continues at coordinate 7,009 of JBNMNO010000117.1, read as the reverse complement.
GAATGAAAGAGTTGAATCATAGTCGAAACCATTTTCTTCCCACAATTTTGGAGTCGTTAAAACATCCCAGCGAAGATAATGCATTCTCCCGCCTAGAATGGTTTGCTCAATGTTTTCTTCTTTTAAGATTGTTCTTAATTTTTCTGCTGATTTTTTAAAGTTAATAGTATTATCAAAGGAGTTATAGCCTGGGTGCAAACCAATTTCATGCCCTCTAACGTTTATTTCTGTAAAAAGCTTTCTCATCGCCTTTGAATCAAAGTCATAGTCAGAATCAAAGCCTGAAGTAAATTCAGTTATAAAATAAAAAGCTACTTTGTTTCCTGCCTTCTCATTTACATCCATTATCCAATCAAGAGAATCACGAAATGAGTCACCTTGTTTGATTTTAAGCTGTTCGAAAACATATCGTTTCCATCTTCCGAAAGAAGAAGTAACACTTTTTCTTCTGACTAAATCCGAGATAGATGTTCTGAAGGTTTTCGAAAAACTAAGCCTAACAGGGTCAAAAGGCCAATCTACATCACATGTTATAAAATTTTCTGACGCCGATATTTTTCTCTCTAGCGTTGGATCTAGATAACTCAGCATATTCCATAACATTTCGACATATTCATCGACGATGGGCCGCTCAAGATAGTTATTTTGATAGGCATTAGATGCTACTGCAGGAAACCTATTATGATCATCGTGCTCGGTATTAATAGCTTCCTCCATTCGAGAAAGCATAAAAAAACAAGTTGCAAAGATATCTATTCCACAATCAATATTGTCATTGTCATCTATTAATTCATTTCCAAATAATAATGGAATATCATCTTCAGGTGTAAATTTGTTTGTGATAAGTTTTGCACTTGGAAGTGACTTTATATTTAATAATTCATTGTCTGCTTTGGCCCACCAAGTGGCATTCAAATACAAATCCTTTCCTTCCGGTAAAGATAATTTAAATCTTGTAGACTGCTCATCAACAATATATTTGTATTTGAGGCCCAAAAACTCATTTAAAATAGTATTTAAAATATACTTTTTTTCATTTAAAAGTAGTGACGAACACCGAATAATGATCATCAATAATTACCTTACTACAGATCTTACTGCTTGGATGAGATCATAAGCTTTAGAATTACTTTTTGAGATAGAATGGTACGGCGTTTGAATTGCACCAAAAGCTCTAAAAAAACGTTCTATTGGTTCTAACATTGATCCCTCAAAGTCAAATCCCTTGGTGACAGTAGCTGAAAACTTTATAGCTTCCCACATGCACAGACTTGTCGCACCACTGCTTCTCAATTCAGGGTCTCCTCCCCCTAATAAATAATATGCTGAATTGGTATCCCAAATAATATAAACAGCAGCATGATTCCGACCTTCACTATCTTCGGCCATGAAGATTTTGCTACAATTATTTTTAGTACACGCATCATGAATATTCTTAACAATTTCTTCGCTATAAGGTAATTTTTTATTTTGGCGTATGAATACTTTCTTATTTAACTCTAAAAAGTCCTCAATTGATGGGTTTTCCTTCAGAGTCACTTTAAGCTTCTCTGCTTTTTTAATCTCTTTTCTTATATTCCCCTGTAACCCTTCCCATAATTCATCAATATTTGTTAAGTCAGAAAGTCGGTAGGTAATTTTGGTAGTTTGCTTAAATCCTTTCCAAAAAAAAGGTAACCAATTAGTATTTGTAAAATGCCAATTTTGTGTGAAAACATGATAAGGAGGTAACTGTTCTATTAATACTTGCATCAATTCCTTTTGTTGAGCTAATGTTTTACTATATTTACCATTAGTATCTCTGAACCAGGGTCCTAAGGTTTGTGTTAACGTTGGTTGCCTTAAGAAAATAAGTCCATACTTTTTTCTTTCATAATAAGGCATAGTTGCAAAAATTTCACCACCTTTCTCAACAATGGATACATTCCAATTACTATCACCACAGACAGTATCTAACCACCAACTTTGACTAAAAATGGGAATCGTTGACTCTGATAGACAAAACTCTCTGTATTTATTTTTCATTGAATACATCTCTTTCAAATGGGTACTTCCTTATATATTTTTGTGTCAATTCTATTGACTTTGTATCTAATCGGCATGTTTCATCTTTGATAAATGAAGGAAATACAGTTTTTTGTTTCTTAGCCAAATTATATTTTTTCGCAATGCCAACTACACAACGTTCAGATAACTCATTGTAATTAACAATTATTAAGTTATTTTTATCGAATAATTTTATATCTTCATTTATTTGTTTTTCGATGTAATAAATTTGAGCTACACACATATCTATCTCTTCAAGCTTCACTAATGATTGGTAATTTCTTGGCTGAATCCCCCACCAATCATTTGCATTAACTCCTACTTTACGACGCGCTTTTAAGATAGAGCTTGCAGTGAACAAGGGATCTCTTCTTATATAAATAAATTTGGCGTTAGGAAAAGCTCTAACAAGCAATCGTAATCTCTGGCCTGCATTTAAGTTTTTAAACAATAAGGGTTTATTTGTAAAGTTAATTATCGCTGTAACTTGATTCCTTATCTCCTGAATAACTTCCTCTCCACAATCATCAGAATCTACAAAATGACTATCTCTTGGAAGCCAGCGATACCAAAACTCACCACACTCACTAGGCGCATGACCTCCAAAGTCTAGTGTATTACCATGTGTTGCTTTAAAATTATCATGCGACTTATTCCTATAAAAAAAATCACTTAACCAAAAACCAAAAAAAATATTTTTATAAAATATGCTAATAAGGTTATCTATATAACTAACTTCATAATTATTTGTTAGAGCTTGATAAAGGATGGTTGAACCAGTTCTAGGTGCCCCTATTATAAAAATAGGCTGATGTTTTAATGGCTGACTAGCATACTTAAGAATCACTTTTCTTTCTAAAAAAGTAATACATGGGGATAATATAATTGCAGATTTATTAATTAACTTAGTAAAGAAAGATTTCATATAATACTATTTATTTTTAATTGTTTTTGCAGGGTTACCGCCTATAACAGCGTTTCCATTGGGAAATGATTTAGTTACTACTGCTCCAGCAGCAACAACTGTGTTAGAGCCGATATTAACACCAGGAAGCACTATTGCATTAGCACCAATCCAGCAGTTATCGCCAATGACTATTGGGGATTGGATTATAAATTTATTATAGTCGTAAATGTCATGATTCATCGAAATAATACTCACACGAGGTCCTATCCACACATTTTCACCGAAAACAATACCGTTTCGTCCATCAATATGGCAGCTCATTGATAAGCCAGGAGTTCGATTGCCAGGGGCTATTTTTTCTATGCTTATTACCTTCGATGTCCAATGAACAGGCCACGAAACATGAGAATTAATCCTGAGTATTTTTTGAACGAACCATGATTTTATTAAAAGTAAAAATGAAATAGAGGGTTTCCCTCGACATCTTTCAAAATAATTTGGCCATAACATTTTTGTGGTAATTAGAATTAATTTATTTTTCATAATTAGCCTTAAACTTTTCCATCACTTTAAGAGCATACCATTTCTGAATTACCCCATTAGTTGTTTTAATATGACTCAAATCACTACTATTACCCAATGATTTTTCAATTTCACTTCTTAATATACTCATTGAATTAGGATCAATATACTTTTTACTTTTAAGAAAATTATGCCATATATATTTAAAAACAGGTTTAAAAGTCGAGTAAATTTTAGTTAAAAATTTGTTCCCTTCTATTCGCGTGACAATGCTTTCTGCACCCTTTTTATAAAAATTCACTTTTAAAGGTAAAAATAATGTATTGAATAAATGTTCATTATACAATTTATTATGAACTTTAGATTTAATATCTTCTTTGTACCAATATTCGAAAAGCTCGCAATCCCATAAAGGTAATCGCCATTCCAAGTCAAAATATTCATTAACTCTTACTGCATTAACAACTATTTTCGCCACACGGTGCCTAGTAAAGAACTCATCACTTACACTATAAAAAGTAGCTTTATCATTAATAGAAGCTTCATGCTCACCAATTTCTTTTTGTATTTCACTTTTAAAATCAAATAAGTCTTTTTCATCAAATTCTTTCAATCCAAAATGATTTTCTAAAATATGGTTTTCTATTCCTTTTTCACTCAACGCACTAAAATTGTTAATAATTATTTCGTTAGGCAAAAAACTTCCACCTAATAAATCCCCACAGTAACCAGGAATGACAATAGTAGAATTATCAATAATTTTTTGTTCTAATAAATACTTAATAGAGACATATTCTTGACATGTTGGCCTTGAATTAAGGTTACTCGAAAAATCATGATAATCTGAATCATTTATAAATGAATTCCATGCATCAGCTTTATATTCAATATAGTGCCAATCATAACCGAGTTCCATTGCTACTTTTTTTGATACTTCCACTTCAAAACTATTAGGCTTTCCATACGTATAACAAACTACATTTTCATACTTAAGCTTTTTTAGCATTGAAACAATATAGCGTGAATCATATCCTCCACTCAACGGAACTAATATCTGTCTTCCATTACAACTGTCAATCATACGTTCAAATACGTTTATAGAAATATTAGTTAATTCTCTAAACTTATCTTCTTGTGATTTTTTATTTACAACAGTCTGGTGGAAATGTCTAAAGTAATACTCTATTTTTAGTGCATCTCCTTTACAAATTAAAAATTGCCCTGCCTGTAATTGATTGAAATTTTCTAAAAAGGTTTTGTTGCCAATTGTACAACCTAACTCTATAAACTCATTAAGACCATTAGAGGAAAGCTTTACTTCGGTTTGTCTAGAGAGCGCCATAAGATCATCAGTAAATTTATAATCTTTAGTTATAGAGTAAAAAAATGGCATAGTTCTCAATTTGTCAACGGCGACGAAGGTATTACCATCTCTTTCTATAACGATTAAGAATCCCCCGTCTAATGTTTTAATTTTTTCTTTAAACTCTGTTTCTTCATGAATTGAATTCAAATAATTATATACATTTTCAACAGAGATATTTTTACCATCAAGAAAAAAATATCCTTTCAGATTAATTCCATCTTTACGGAACCACTTGAAACCTTTATTTTTATTTAGAAGTAGCATAATTTATAACCTAATGAATTTTTTGTTAGCCATTCTTCAATAACTTAAAATAACTTGTAAATAGAATAATTAACGTTATTGGTAAGCCAATAAACCACATAAGGCTTGCCGAGTTAAATTGCATTGAAAGAACTAGGGGAGATACACACAATATCGAAAAAATAACAGTTTTAAAAATAGGTAAATACAAATCACCAAATTTATTTCCTGATATAGCAATAACCCAACAACAAAACATTAACCAACAAATAGCACTCGATATAGAGAAAACAGCGATAGTAAAAACTAAATCCCCGGTCATACTGCCAAAAGTTATCGCTAATGCCCTCACTATTAATAAAACACTATTAAATAAGAGGCTTTGTTTTTGTTTTTCTAATACGGTAAATATAGTACTTAATGGCGACGATATAAATACAAAAAACAACCAAACTGCCATCCAACTAGCCATAATACCCGCTTCAGCCCACTCAGGTCCAAATATTACGGCAAACAAATCTTGGCCTAATAATATCAATATAATTGCTGGTACTAATGAAATATCGATCAATTTAAGGAAAAGAGTTCTAACTAAAACTGCCAACTCATTGTTTCTATTTGCATTAGGAGCTTCGGCTAAGAATACATTTGAGATAGCGCTTCCCACCATAGAAACGGGAAGCATTAGCATTTTATTTGCCAGCATAAATAGGCCAGCTGCAATCATGTCAAAATATGCCGCTAAAATCAGAGGCGGTAGTTGGTTTCCTGCTGTATTCAAGAAACCAGAGACCGTTGAATACATGGGAAATTTTTTGTATCTTATTGCGAGCCTTTTTATTTCTGTTATATTTACTTGTCGAAATTCACTATTAGAAAACGCACTTTTTGACAAAGCGAAAGTACCAATACTTTGACCTGCGATTTGTCCTCCCAAAAGAAATATTTGACCAAATTTACTACCAATCAATTGAATACAAACAGTTGCAACAGCTTGCTTTATCTTTGTGTTTGAGATTAATTTATAAGTATTTTTACGGATTGCCCAGTAATTGAATATTTGATATGCACCAATCATAAATACTGATACAGGAAGCATCCAAAGGTAATCTATTAAATTTTGTGCATTTAAAGCATTAGCAATTTCATTAGAAAAACAAAACACTATGACAAATGATAAAGTAGAAGTAATGATTAATATACCAAGACTTAGTACTGTTATGTTCGCCGCGTCTTGATCTTTTAATGGTAAAGGAATAGCTAATTCATAACGTAAACTTGCAATTACCGTAAATATAGCCACGATAGAGACAAAAACAGCAAGCATGCCAAAATCTTCTGGGGTGTATAATCGAGTAAGAATTGGTGCAGCTAAAACACTGATTAATTGAGCACTGGCTGTACCACCAGCTAAAACAGCTACACTTTTAAAAAACTTACTTTGAGGAATAATTTGATTTATAAAATTACTTTTCATACACAGAATGTATCTTGGAAAGAATATCGTTTATTTGAATATCATTCAGGTACGGATGCATTGGAATACTAAACACCTGACTTGATAGCTTTTCAGCTATTGGAAATGTTGAGTCTATAGAAGAATAATCGCTAAATGCAGTTTGATTATGCATACATGTTGCATAGTAAATAGCCGTAGGAACGCCTTGTAGCTTTAACTCTTGGACAAGCGTTTCCCGTTCGTCTGAGATTAAAGTATATTGTGCCCATGATGACGTAAGACCTTTAGGTACCGTAGGACATTTTATTATATTTTGTAAACTCTCGATATATTTTCTAGCAACTATATTCCTACTATTAACTTCAGTTGGAAACTCAGCTAGTTTTTCTAATAAAATAGCAGCTTGAATTGTATCTAATCGGCTATTTATACCAATTCGAACATTATCGTATTTATCTTTGCCTTT
>JBNMNO010000116.1:0-7638 GCA_051275695.1 Mariniflexile sp. | reverse complement strand
TTAATAATCAAGTATTTATACTACATCTAATAAACTTTTACTTCAATTTATTAAATGGACGTATAATAAGTCGCGCAGCCTTATCAAAATTGATATAATTGTAGCACCAATTAAAGAAAACGATCACCCTATTTCGAAACCCAACCAATGCCATAAGGTGTACAAACATCCAAATAAACCAAGCAAAAAATCCTCCAAATTTAAAGTGTTTTAAATCTACGACAGCCTTATTTCTACCCACCGTTGCCATCGATCCTTTGTCATTATATTTGAATTTTTTTAGCGGTTTTCCTTGTGTTAATTTCATGATGTTTTTACCCAAAAGTTGCCCCTGCTGAATGGCAGGTTGAGCCACTTGAGGATGCCCGTTTGGATATGCTTCCGAAGCCATTAAAGCAATGTCTCCAAGAGCAAAAATATTAGGGTATCCTTCCACCTGATTATAGGCATTTACTTTATATCTATTGGCGCGTTCTATCAACGCTTCAGCTTTCAATCCTTTAACCAAATCTCCAGTAACCCCAGCTGCCCAAATTAAATTTTCAGACTCTAATTTAAGACTTAAATTAGTGGTAACTTTTAACCCATCATAATTTTTTACAAATGTATTGCAATGCACTATAACCCCTAATTTATTAAGAAATCGTGCCGCCATTTTCGAAGCCTCTTCACTCATTGTTGGAAGCACTCTCGAACTACCTTCTAACAAATAAATCTGCATATCGGCAGGAATCAAATCTCTATAATCTTTAGGCAAAATATGGTTTTTAAGTTCTGCAATAGCGCCCGCAAGTTCAACACCTGTTGGTCCACCTCCAACAATTACAAAGTTTAATAAAGCTTTTCGGGTTGCTTTATCATTGGTTATAGCTGCCTGCTCAAAATTCTGCAAAATTAAGCTTCGAATATTTAAAGCTTGAGGTACTTTTTTCATGGGCATACTATACGTTTCAATGGTCTTATTTCCAAAGTAATTGGTTTTAGTACCTGTAGCAATTACTAAATAATCATAACTAATCACCCCGATATCCGTATGAATTTCTTTGGCATCAGCGTCAATATTGCGCACTTTTGTCATGCGGAAATACATGTTTTTATAGCGCATTATTATTTTCCTAAGCGGAAATGCAATGGAGTCTGGCTCTAAACCTGCCGAAGACACTTGATATAACAAGGGTTGAAACGTATGGTAGTTCCGCTTGTCAATCAACACAACCTGCACGGGTTTATTACCTAATGATTTTGCTAAGTTAATACCTGCAAAACCACCACCTATTATCACAACTCGGGGAACACTTATTTGGGGAATATTCATAGTAATTTTTTTTCGTGCAAATTTAAGCATTATTAAAGATTAATAATAAGCGTTTATCTGTTATATTTGAGTGCAACTATAATTAATTTATATTATGAAAATCACCTATTTTAATACTTTTTTAATTCTATTTTGTTTTAATATTAATGCACAACAAGACCTAGACAAAACTTTAAACAGACTTGATTCACAAACTCAGTTTTATGGTAATATAGCACATACTATTTGGAGCTATGCCGAAATGGGATATCAGGAAGAAAAAAGCAGTGCTTTGCTACAAAACACTTTAAAAGATGAAGGCTTTACAGTTAAAGCAGGAGTTGCAGGTATACCAACCGCATTTATAGCAGAATATGGTTCAGGAAGCCCAATAATTGGTATTTTAGGAGAATATGATGCGCTACCAGGATTATCGCAACAAGCATTACCAGAAAAGAAGTCTGCTGGAGAAAAAGCAGGGCATGGTTGTGGGCATCATTTATTTGGAACAGCCTCCACAGCCGCTGCTATTAGTGTAAAAAACTGGTTAAAAGAAAACAACATTTCTGGTACCATCCGCTTTTATGGATGTCCCGCAGAAGAAGGCGGTTCCGGAAAGGTGTATATGGCAAGAGAAGGATTGTTTAACGATGCTGATATTGTACTTTCTTGGCATCCTTCAGACAAAAATAGCGCCAACCCTAACATTGCTTTAACTAATAAATCGGCTAAATTCAGATTTTACGGTGTCTCATCTCATGCTTCTATGGCACCGGAAAAAGGACGATCCGCTTTAGATGCAGTGGAAGCTATGAATTATATGGTAAATATGATGCGCGAACATATCACTCAAGAATCCCGAATTCATTATGTAATTACCAATGGTGGGAAAGCTCCGAATGTTGTCCCGGATTTTGCCGAGGTATATTATTATTCTCGTCATCCCCAAAGAAATGCGGTTATAGACATTTTTAACAGAATAGTAAAAGCAGCCGAAGGAGCCGCTATAGGAACGGGCACCACCATGGACTATGAAATGATTGGGGGTACGCACGAAATGTTGCCAAATTTAACACTTCAGAACTTAATGTATGATAATTTAGTAAAAGTAGGCGGCTATAAATATACCAGTGAGGAAAAAGAATTTGCAGATAAAATATCTGAAAGCTTGAATAACAACTATTTGGATGTTTCTTATTCTGAAAACATTCTTCCATATAACATAGAAATGGACTCTAAAGGAGCTGGTTCAACAGATGTTGGAGATGTAAGTTTCACAGTGCCTACTGGTGAAATGGTAGCAGCCACCTGGGTTCCAGGAACAGCTGCACATAGTTGGCAAGCGGTTGCTGCTGGAGGCACATCTATTGGCACCAAAGGTATGATGGTAGCAGCTAAAACATTAGCACTGACCGCAATTGAGTTATTTTCTAATAAAGAAATTATTAGAAAAGCAAAAACTGAATTTTTAGAAGCTCGAGGTACAGACTTTAAATACATTCCGCTCCTTGGAGAGCGTGCGCCAGCTTTAGATTACAGAAATTAATTTTCTTCTTTTGTAACATTTTAAATATTTGAGCTACTTACATTATAACTAAACCGTCAGATTGAATAAAGAACTAGAACATAGTTTTGTTGAATTGCTAGAAAAGCATCAAAATATAATACATAAGGTATGCCGTTTGTATACCAATAATTACGATGCTCATAATGATTTATTTCAGGAAATAACCATCCAACTTTGGCGCGCTTACCCAAAATTTCGGGGCGATGCAAAGTTTAGTACCTGGATGTATCGCGTGGGATTAAATACCGCTATTACGCTTTATAGGAAATCGAAACGAAGTATAAGCACCCAAGATTTTAACGGTGTAGAATTTAAAATGACGGCAGAGGCTTATGATGACACCGAAGAACAGCAACTTAAAGTGCTATACAAGGCGGTACATCAATTAAACGATATTGAAAAAGCCCTTGTGTTTTTATACTTAGAAGACAAAGATTATAGTGAAATAAGTGAAACCATGGGTATTAGTGAAGTGAATGCCAGAGTGAAAATGAACAGAATAAAAAACAAACTAAGAACCATTTTAAATCCGTAACCCATGGATGAATTAGAAATACTCAAAAAAGACTGGAACAAGGAACGGCTAGAGGATAAAAAACTATCTCTACAAGATATTTATCCTATGCTTCAAAAAAAATCATCATCTATTGTGAAGACATTGTTTTACATAAGCATTGCCGAACTGGTGTTTTGGATATTGATAAACACTATCCCCTATTTCACATCAGACGCCTTTAAAAAACGTTTAGATGCCATTTACACAAACGAATATATTTTTACTGTAATAACCATCTTTAGTTACGGTATTATATTGCTATTCATTTACCTATTATTCAAAGCACACAAAACCATTTCGGTAACAGACAATGCTAAAAAATTAATGGAAAGCATTTTAAACACCCGAAAAATTATTAAATACTACGTTATCTACAATTTAGTCATGGCTTTTATTTCCTTGGTTACAGGTATGTATTTAGCAATCGCCAATAACCCCGAAGTATCCGAAACCTTTTCTCAATTAAACAGAATGCAAGCACTAATTACCTTCTCCCTATTGGTTGGCGTCACAGCCATTTTTATATTTTTAATTTGGCTATTTTACAAACTTCTTTATGGTTTATTATTAAAACGCCTTAACCAAAATTACAACGAATTAAAAAAACTGGAAGTTTAATTAGTCTTAGTTTTATAAATACCGATAGCACCCCTCAAGCCGACTATTAGGAGCCATCGTTACGGGAAACCAGACTTATAGCTTATCTTGAGTACCGCCGAAAGCTTACAATAATTTTTAAAATGTCATTGCGAGGAGTGTGCGACGTGGCAATCTGTTAAATTTTAGTTATAACTAAGCCTATTAACGCCTAAGTTTTAAAGAGGCTTTCCTATTAAATCACGATTTTATTAATTAAAAATAGTATTCATAAGTAATACCTAACGCAAAAAAAACTCTCAACTTCAAAAATAAATTTGGTTTTACACGTCATTGCGAGGAACGAAGCAATCTAATAATGCTTACATCAAAGTTAAAATAAACAGATTGCTTCAGTCGTGCCTCCTTCGCCATGACGGAAAATCAAATAAAATCATCAACCTCAACAACAAATCCAACTTGCATATTATTTAGATGTATGGCTCCTACCCTCACCCGAACGAGTCGCAAGGTTGGAAAACCCACTGCCGATGTCATTTTTCTAACCTGTCTAAACTTCCCTTCGTTTAAGGTTACAGATATCCATGATGTTGGTCCGTGTCTGTCATCCCTAATTTTTTGAGAGCGCACTGGTAATTCCGGAATCGCATCCAATTTAAAAACCTTGCAGGGTTTTGTTTGGTATTTTTTGCCTTCAAAACCAATCTCCACGCCTTTCGATAATTGGAGAATAGCCTCAGGAGGAATATCACCATTCATTTGGGCATAATATTCTTTGTCTACCTTTTTGCTATTAACAAAATCACTCATTTTACCATCGGTAGTAAGCAATAGCAAACCTTCCGATTTTTCATCCAACCTACCAATAGCCATGATCCCTTTGGGAAAATCATGCAAATCGCCTAAAAATTTTTTGGATTGTTGTTTACTGGCATTACTGGCAAACTGACTTAAATACCCGTAAGGTTTGTAAATGATGAAATGGTGATGTATAGTTTTAAGCTCGGTCATTTTGTTTTTAATATAGAACTACAGTTTTACGTCATTGCGAGCATAATGGAATGAAGCGAAGCAATCTGTTTATGGTGAGTTGTAAAATAACTTTTATATGTTTCATGAGATTGCTTCGTAACTCGCAATGACGGTTTGAAATAATAGAGAAACAGATTACTTCGTTCCTCGCAATGACGACTAAACATCTCTATTCAAAATACTAAAAACGAGTTCTTTGGTAGCCTTCTGTCCCTTTAATTTCTCTTTAATAGTATCAAAAGAAACTCTAAACTCACAACCCGATTTATAATCACTACAACCATAAGCCGAGTTCCCTTTAATCACCGTTCCTTTTTTACATTTGGGACAGGTTAACTCGTTTGGCATTGTTTTCGGGGAAGTTTTCTTTGATTCAAATTTAAGCTTAAAATTGTCATCGAAACGCAACAAACCCTCGACTGTGCCTGTACTTATTTTAAAGTCTTTTAAATTCACCGTAGAGCCTTTTTGAAGCAATCTCAAATATTGCTTCTCCGATATTTTTTTATCTGCAAACGTAAATGGCAATACAAAATCGCAACCTCCTTTATAATTGCCACAGCCATAAGCCGATTTCCCTCTTATAAGATTTGCTTTTTTACATTTGGGGCACACCTCAGCCAAAATACCTGCCGCTTTCTGTTTCTCCGCTTTGGCTTGCCGTTTTTCGACACTTGTAGTATGCGAAATATTGGCGCGGTTGGCTTCACTGCGGACTTCAGTCACCAGCGCATCTACCATGCGTTTCATATTGTTTATAAACGCACTCGCTGTAAATCTCCCTTTTTCAATATCTTTTAATTGCTTTTCCCACTGACCCGTTAATTCTGCTGATTTTAGCATGTCGTTTTGAATGGTAGCAATCAACTGAATACCCGTTTGGGTTGGCAAGACCTGTTTTTTATTTCTGACTATGTATTTACGTTTAAAAAGCGTTTCAATAATATTGGCTCGGGTTGATGGTCGTCCAATACCGTTTTCTTTCATTAAATCGCGCAGCTCTTCGTCATCTACCTCTTTCCCTGCGGTTTCCATAGCACGTAATAAGGTGGCTTCTGTAAACTGATTGGGTGGTTTGGTTTCTTTTTCTAAAAACGAGGGTTCATGGGGGCCTGTTTCGCCTTTTACAAAGGTTGGTAATAGTTTATCGGCACTGGTCGCGCTGAGTGCAGTCGAAGTGTCAAAAACCACGCGCCAACCTTTTTTTAAAATTTCCTTTCCCGTAGTTCTAAACGAAACATTGGCTGCTTTTCCAATTACGGTGGTATTTGCTACCAAACAATCATCATAAAACACTGCAATAAAACGCTTTACAATAATATCATACACCTGTTGTTGATTGTATTGCAAATTGGATTGCATGCCTGTTGGAATTATAGCGTGGTGATCGGTTACTTTTTTATCGTTGAAAATTTTAGACGATTTTTTAATCTTTTTTCCTAAAAGCGGCTGGGTTAAAGCAGCATACTTGGTAAGCTTTTGCAGAATACCTGTTACTTTTGGATACACATCGTTTGGTAAAAACGTGGTATCTACTCTTGGGTAGGTCACTACTTTTTGTTCGTATAGAGTTTGTACAATTTTAAGGGTGTCGTCTGCCGAAAACCCAAACCTAGTATTGCAATATACCTGCAATCCGGTTAAATCGAAAAGTTTTGGTGCAAACTCATTACCTTTCTTTTTTTCGATGGAGATAATTTCGAAATCGCTTTCTTTTACTTTATGGGCTAAAATTTCGCCATCTTCCTTTTTTAAAAAGCGCCCTTCTTCGTAACTAAAAAGGGTATCTCGATACATGGTTTGCAATTCCCAGTAAGGTTGTGGCTTAAAGTTTTCAATGTCTTTAAATCGGTTTACCACCATGGCCAAAGTCGGTGTCTGCACCCGACCAACAGACAATACCTGTTTGTACCCACCATGTTTTACGGTGTACAAACGGGTTGCGTTCATACCCAACAGCCAGTCGCCAATGGCTCTGGAAAATCCCGCGTAGTATAAATTATCGTAGTTTGCTGATGGTTTTAAGTTTTCAAAACCCTCTTTTATGGCTTCTGTGGTTAATGAGGAAATCCATAAACGTTTTACTTCGCCTTTGTATTTCGCTTCGTTCATCACCCAACGTTGAATGAGTTCTCCTTCCTGTCCCGCATCCCCGCAGTTTATAACTAACTCTGCTTTATCAAATAAACTTTTTACTATTTTGAATTGCTTTAAAATACCAGAATTCGCCACTACTTTGGTTTCAAATTTTTCGGGAAGCATGGGTAGGTTATTTAAATCCCAGCTTTTCCAATACGATTTATAATCGTTGGGTTCTTTCAAGGTGCATAAATGCCCAAAGGTGTAGGTTACAGCATAGCCATTACCCTCATAATACCCATCGCGTTTGGTATTGGCACCTAAAACGGATGCTATTTCACGTGCTACACTTGGCTTTTCGGCAATACAGACTTTCACTTAATTCCTTTTATTTTGTGAGCTGCAAAATAGGAATTTAGATTTTGGTTTTAAAAAGGAATTGTTAGTAGTTATTAACGGATTTGAGTTGGATTGATTGGCATTGAGTTTAATGGTTCATTTAACTCCCTTATA
>JBNMNO010000115.1:0-7744 GCA_051275695.1 Mariniflexile sp. | reverse complement strand
TACAAAGCTTACCACTTCTAATCCACTTACAAAAGGCATCATGATGTCTGTTAAAATTAAATCTGGACGATGTTGCTCTATCAACTCAATAGCCTTTCTTCCATCTTCAGCAATTAAAATCACGTACTCTTCTTTTTCTAATCTAAATTTTAACATTGATGAAAGAGTAGAATTATCTTCGGCTAACACTATCGTTTGTTTGTTATTCATAGGAGGGAATATTGTAAAGTATACATAGTTTTTGTAGAGAGGATAAAAAGCACCTCTTTTCTTAAACAAGAAGCTGAAAGATACTGTTTAATTTCAATAACAGAAATATTTTTTTCAGGAAAGTACATTTTTGCTATGTGTGCTAATGTTGTTCTTTACCTGATTAATAAAGTAGTTATTGTATTTACTAAGAAACAAGAGGAGAATTAAAACGTTGTTTTGAATATCAGTTCAGAGAATATTTTTTTACTTCCATTTTACAAATCTATAATTTTAGATTTGTTGCGTTAAGTTATTGAATGGAACTTCGGTTGTGTATTATACTGATATAGGTTGACCTTTTTTTTAGTTAATTTATCAGGTTCAAAGTATTTTTTTAGCCGTTTAGAAGGCAAAAAATAATTTGAACTAGCTATTTTCTAAATTAGAAGTTCAGGTAAATTTACATTATTTCTTTATCTTATTTTTAAACCCTTTAAATACCAGGGTTTTTATTTATTGAAAATAAAATAAGATTAAATAGAATAATATATTGCAGTCCTTTTGGGACTGCAACAATAATAATAAGCCTTTACAGAAATGTAGAGGCTTTTTTATTTGTTTGCGTTGATTATTGTTTGAGTTTTATTATTTTAAAAGAAGTTTCGTAATCCATTAACGACCTAGCATGTATTTAAAAGGAGTCTTTTTTTTGTTTAATACTCCCCCTTTTTGTTGGAAGGCTGCCTTTAAAAAGAAGCCTTATTTAATACACAAAAATCTTGGAAATAAATGATAAACCATTACTAACAGCCTTTACGATGAATACTTGATTCTTATTATTAAAAGGTAAATAGTGAATTGTTTTACCCCTAATTTTTTTTTCCAGTATTTTTCTTCCCAACGTATCGAATAGTGTAACAGTTGTATCGTCTGGTATTAAGGATACATCAAACACAATTTTATTTCCATTATAATAAATACGAATTGGCAGGTTATTATCTCCAGTTGGGACTTCGTCAAAATGTAATAAAAAACGATCGAATGGATCTTCTAAAGTGGCCTTAAAATCATATGTAGGATTGTCTTTTAAATCGTGTTTGGTTTTCGTTTTTGTATCCTCCAATAGGACAAAATCATAAGTGGCAGTATCAAAATCAATACTCACAGTATAATTTCCATCACTTCCTGGTTTAAATGACAATGGTACTATAGGATTATTTGTTGTATTTGTTAAATAACGTACAGTTAATTCCCCTTCTTCCGTAGTTAAATACGCAGATGGAGCTGTTTTAATTGTACTATATAATTTAGCAGCACCTGCTTGGTTTGAGGAGGCTCCAAATTGAAGCAAGACCTCATCAGAACCTAATCCTAATTGAGAAGTAATTTTAACTTTGATATTTTCTGGGTTTTCGTGATTTTTAGTATGAACGTTTTTAAACCAGTTACTAGCACCTGTATGCACTCTAATATCGTTTGTCATATTAATAGCAGCATTGCTATCGGCTCTCACAAAAAAACCTTGCATAGGGGCTATAAAATTTGAAATTCCATTAGTTCCTGTTGATGCGAATGAGTTATAAACTCCGTAATTATTTGTTGCTGGATTCCAAATCCACATATCATAACCACCGCCTGAATCAAGTAAATTAGAGCGGGTCCATCCAGAGGAAGCTTTCCAATCAATAGCGGATGGATATGGGTTACCTATCAAATTAAATCCAATTAATAATGGGTCTGCGGTGCTGTTCTTTGTAACGGCATAACTTACAGCACCATTGTTTAGGTTTCCTGCAAACTGATTTGTTGGGTTGGATGCTTGAACGGAATACAAATAACCTCTACCAGATACAAAATTAGCAGTGGGATGAACGGTTGGCCAATTTGGATTTTCATCTGTACTTGTTGGAGACGTATTTAATTGATACACCCAACAAGGAGTTGGCTCATCAAAAACATACAAATCGTATCCAGTTCCATTTCCATAGGTCCCAGCTGGAACCCACGATGAACTGGCAATTACTTGGTTAGAAACAGGGGATGCTAAAAAATGCCAATCTTCTGCATTGCCAGAAATATAGCGTTTAACAGTTGCAGGTACATTTACCGTAGTATGAATAAGAGAAGCCGTACCAGTGACGTTAGATTCTAAAATAAAACCTGCATTTCCTTCATAATTCGCAATGACTCCAGTAACTGTTAAGTTTTTAGCCGCTTCAATTTTAAATATTTTCCCCGAATTAATGGTAAGGTTATTTGTAATTATTGTTTGGGTTGAACTTAAAGTAACACCTAGGGCATTGTTTATTGTTAGATTATAGAAGGAAGTCGCACCTGACATCGTCATCATTTGCGCGGATGTGCCATTCATATCTACAGTACCGGAGGTGTCGCCAATTGCAACAGTTCCTGTATTTGTGAAATTGCCTGTAATAGTATAGGTACCATTACCTTGTGTAACACCGGCATTAATAAGCGTATTTAAAATAATTGTCCCTGCATTGTTTAAGGTTGTGGCATTATCATTAGTAATGTTGTCCATGCTAACCACTGTGCCATTACTAATAGAAACATAAGCACCGTTATTGGAAATGTATTGTGCCTGCATTTGCTGTTTCAGTAATAAAAACAGTATTCCCAGTAAAATGACCAGCCATTTTATACTGAAAATTTTATGTTGAGTGAAATTTTTCATACTGGATTTATATATTCTTATGTAACCTTTTGGACAATTAAAGCATGTTTAATGCTAGTTGCCTCTTTGTTTTATTAGCTGCTATTATAGTCTTGTTAGTTTCCCACCTTAATTAAGCTTAATATTCTATTGATCACACTAACCTCTTTATTGTCAGAATTTTGTGTGTCAATTTTCCATCTCACATCAATAACCTCTCCTGCAGTAACTGTGGCAGTGCCCTGCAAAGAAATGTCTGATGGGTTTAATAAATTGGTTCTAGTTCTGCTAGAATTTGGAATTAATACGCCATTTTTATAAAGACTAAAAGTAGCCATATGATTGACTGCTGTAACTGTCGTAGTTGACCCTGATTGATATATCGTTCCATTAACAGTAGCCGTTCCAAAGCCAGTGATAGCGCCGGCATTCGTTCCAATATCTCCAGTATAAACTGAAGCTCCTGTATTGGCAATCCCTCCAGAACTGGTAAATATTACGAAATTAGATAATGATCTAAAATCGATGTAAGAAGAATCCGTAGGTAACGCAAGTGTACCTTCTCCATTAGAAATTGCGCCTAATGTCGTTAATAACCTTCCAGTTACTGTGCAAGTTGCACCTACTGCAACAGCTGATCCATGAGAGAATAATGTTCCTTGTATAGTCGTTGAAGCACCTAAACCAATTGCTCCATCGGCTACCCAAAAAACATTTTTTGCGGTCGCTCCATTTACCAAAGTAACAACCACTCCAGCACCTGTGTTAAATGCTCCCGTAGCTCTTATTACAAATAGGGCGTCTGGGTCGCCTCCACCATCTAAGGTGAGCGTTCCCGCAATAGAAGCTGCTCCAGCTATATCGTAAACTCCCGGAGAAAGCGTTTCTCCAGACCCAAAAACAAGAGGATGTGTTGAACTGGTTACTGGTATTGCTATTATATCAGCATAAATTAAATTCAAATCTGATGCTAATGTTGCCGTGTTCGTAGTTTCTATATTATTAGCTGCAGGTATAGTAACTTGCCCATTAAAAAGGACTAAATAAGTAGCTGTCTCCGATGCTGTTTGAGTCATGTCTGAAATTACAACATCTGAAGTTGAAGATGTTGTAAGAGTCGATCCAGCGTCTACAGAAAGGTAGACTGCACTATCCGATACCAAAATAACCCACGCACTTCCGTTATAGAAATTGAATCGGCTCGTTGAAGTATTGTAAACCATTAAGCCATTCGCAGGCAAACTGATAAGATCTCTTTCTGCTGTGGTCATTCTTGGAATAAGCACGCCCTTGGTGGTGGTTCTAATTTCAAGTATAGATGATGCATCAGGGGTAATTGAGGTACTGCTGATGCCCATTGACTGCGCAGCTATTTTATGATTGCTAAAGCTTAATATTAGCATCATCGTTAGTGCTGCTAAAAGTTTTAATTTTGATTTCATAACTCTAGATTTAAAAAGTGAAAAATATAAAAGTGGTTTAACATAACAGCTAAATTTAAGTTACCCCAATAAATCGGATAAAGGTTTTTAATTAATTATTTTATAATTTTAATATGTGTTTTCACATGAACTCTAACACCATCTTTATAGGCAACAACGTAAGCATCTTGAATTCCAAGCGCTCTCATTTTATTTTTTACAATTTTAGCTTCTTTTAATGTCTTAAAATTATCAAATAAATACCTGATAATAAGATTGTTTAGATTTTCATAATATATTGGTGATAAGTTCAATAATTGTTTTGGTGTAACGGTATTTCTATAAGCACCTATCTGAACAGTATAAACAAGTCCTTTAATATACGTAATATTTGTAAAAGAAGAATCGACAATTTTATTTTCTAATTTAACAGTGATTCCAATCTTTCTTTTAATATCCTTTTCAAAAGTCTTTTTTAAATTAAGCTTTAGACCACTCTTTAGTTGCTCTTCTTTTGTTGCATTTACTTCAGCAGCAACAATTTTAGTGGCGTCTTTTTGAACATCAATTTTTTCAACTAACTTTTTTTTAGATTGCATTGTAAAATCAAGCTGATCAATAATAGCGCCATCAACAAATGCTTTTATCGTTATATTATATGTTGATGGTGATGCTTGATATTCTAATTTTTGTAGTTGTTTTTCATCTATACGAATCGTATACTCCCCTAGATTTAAACCAAGATAATTATAATAACCATCGCCTTCGCTTAGCGTTTCGGCAACTTTATTTCCTTTTTTATCAATTACTTGTATCGTAATACGTCCCTGTCCTTTAATTACATTTTCTTGATTTAAGTATACCATACCACTTATTTCACCTACAGAAAGGATTGGTATATCTACACGTTTGTATTGGTTTGGATCGACAAGTACTTGATAGCTTTTGTACTTAAATCGCCAAGAAACATTATCTAAATCGTCGTCAGAAAAAGTAATATTATAATTTATAAATGAGTTTAAGTCTGAAACACGAACAATAGAATCTTTCTTACTTATAACAGCTTTACCTCCATTAACTTTCACATTACTTAATAAGACCATTTGTTCTCCTTTATCTCTTTGTCCATTTTGATTTAAATCAAGAAACGGATAAAATAAGATTCCCCCTTTACCTAGGGCTGAATTGTAGCCCGACTTAACCGAACCATCTCCTAAACCTAAAGCGATACTTCCTTGGGCAATTTCAGAAATATTAAGCCTATTATTACTATATGATGATGTAAAACCTGCGCGTGCAAAAGGTAAATCGTACCTAAAGTTTAAAAAAAAATTATCGGTTTTAGATACGGAGTTTCTTTCATAAGAAACTGAAAAATACATTTTAGAAACCCTTTTTTCAATTTCTATTCGATGTCTTAAAGCTTGCTTGTCACTAACATTGAATTCAAAAGAAGGTCTTAAAATAAAACCATTTCTCATTCTGTAGGAAAGAGCTACGTTTGAAATGACATAGGCTGGTCTGTTACTCACCCAGTTGAGAAATGTTGAGACATTAGCATTAAAATTTTTATAATACCCTGAAAAAATTGCATCAAACTGATTAAAATTAAACGCATCATATACGTATTGGATGTAATTTAATCGGGCGTATCCTGAAATCTTTTTCATTTTAAAAGGAAGTAAAACCTTTGCTTTTCGCTCTTCATTTGCATTAAATCTAGTAGCTAATTGGCCATCAACATATTTAGCATACTCAATTTCTAAAAAAGAGCTTTTACCAAAATTATAGTTTAATAGGCCCTTTGTTCTAACATTATGAGCATATTCAGCGTTCAAAATAAGTTTGCTAAATGGTTGAAAAGCAATTGTAGCAAATGGGATAAATGGATTGTTTAGGGTACTTGATAAATATTCAAAACCTCCTCCAATGGTAACAGATCTATTAACTCCATAATTTACAACTCCTCGTCCAAACTTACTGTTTTCACCATCTTGCAATACTCCTCCAGAAACACTGTATTCTACTTTTTTTGCAGGCATAAATGTAAAAGGGATATTCATCGTACGTTCTTCAATGCGTTCTTCACCTAAAGGGCCGTAGAATTTAAGTGTTAAGGTTGTATACCCATATACTATTGGTACTTTAAACACATACAATCCCGAAGCATCTGCGGCAGTATAATCAACCAAGACATCATTAATATACAATTCAACGGTCCAGTTTGGTTCTGTGTATTCATTTATGGTACGATATCCACCCGTTTTTCTAACAGTATTAGGGGTGTTATTAATTGATCCCCCAATTACTGGGGTTTCTAAAAAAGAAATACTTTGATTGTATATTTTACCTATTTCAATTTGCTTAAAGTACTTTTTGTCATTGTCGACCCAACGCCAATTATAATGCAGTTGTCTGTTGTCAAATTTATTTTGGTCATTATAATTTATGGAAATATTTGCCTGACCGTATAATAATTCAGCACCAATTCCTAGTCCAATTCTATTTCTTGTAGTTTCATTTTTTGTTTGAGAGGAAGCTAATGACCAATCCAACATACCTTCTTTAAATAAATGATATTTTCTTTGTACTACTTTATCTACTTTAGGTTCTTTATTTTGCAATGTAGAAATGTTTCTACGCATTTGCTCTAATCGCATTTGCTTTACTAAAGGCAACTCAAAATTAGCTTCTAATTTTATAGATAAGGAGCGATAATTAAAAATAATGTTTAATCCAAATGCTTCGGTAATAATCGTGGACTCTACGTAAATAGCCCCTAATTTTTTAACGATTCCATTTTTAGATTTAATTATTTTATTTCCTACTTCTATTTGTCTTGAATTTAAATCTACACTATATTTTTTTTGTTCATTTTCAATAAACCCTTTTAAAAGAGTACCTCCATTTTCAACTTTACAATAAATCCCTAATTTTTTAAATAAATCATCAATATTTATATATAACTTTTTAGTATCCGTAATAATAACATTGGTTTCAGATCTAAAGTAACCACTCACATAAAATTCAACAGAAACTTCATCAAATGAAACAATAGAGTCTATTTTTCGTTCAATAACACTATTTGATGCATTTGCTTTAAAAGAAATGCACATCAGCGCTATTAGGCTCCAAAACAAAGCATTATGTACATTGGTGTATGGCCACCCTTTTAAATAACAAGAAATATGTAGTTGCTTCGCGATCATTAGCCTTGGGTAAAGTTCATAGAAAAACTCCCTGTATAAACCCCTGTAGCGGCTCCGTTAGGTATATCAAGTGTTCCTCCAACCCGAAGCGTTGTAATAAAGGTACAATTAGTATCTACAGTAAAAGTTGTACCATTAGGCCCTTTTTCCGTGTCGCCAAGGGTTAAAGTTATAGAAATAGCACCATTGGTAATTGTTGTTGTTGGGTTGTATGTTAGTGTAACATTTCTACCTTGGCATAGTGTTAT
>JBNMNO010000114.1:0-7749 GCA_051275695.1 Mariniflexile sp. | reverse complement strand
TTAATAAGTGAATTTATTTCTTTTTCGTTTCTTTCTTTATCATCACTTATCCAGGCTCCAACCAAAGTCTTCAATCCTTTTTGTTTAGAAATTTCTGGTATCAATTCGTTCCCTTCGGTGCAAGAAAACGATCTAATCCATTGGGTATGTGGCACAATGATATCAAGCCTTCTGCGAATTTGATTTGCCGATAAAATATCACCTGCTTCTTGTCCTTCTACATAAGGGCTAAAGGATAATCCATGTAACCCATTATTTAAAATTTTTGTGAAATGCGCTCTAATATCTGTTTCCGTTTTTGAACTAAAACCTATACCGTTTATAGGGCTTAAAGACACCCCGTCTTTTAACAAAGACAACAATTTTCCAGGAAGATATGCTGAAGATTGCATTTTAACCGGTCCTTTTCTTTTGTCTAATGCCGACCGTATTTCGCCAGACCGCTCTTCTGTTACATCGTAATTTCTCATGACATACATAGCGCCAAGTGTTCCAAGCACAGGAAGTGCAGAGAAAAAGAACCTCAAGCCTGCTATGGCCCCCTCGGGTTGCGTTTCTGCACCAGAATCAAAACCAACAGTGCTCATAATAACACCGCTTAATCCTCCAGCAATTGCAAAACCAAATTTCACCATCCACCAGTAGATCGCTCCAAACGTTCCCTCTCTTCGCTTTCCTGTGTTAAGTTCGTCTAAATCAATAACGTCGGCCGTCATAGACATCATTAACACAAACAGACTTCCTATTCCAAAAGAGAAAAAGGGTAACGCAAAAATGAACATATAAGGCTTACCGGGAATGAATAGAAACCATAACATGATATAACCTATAATAGATATTCCCTGAGAATAAATAAAGGCTTTCTTTTTCCCTACTATTTTTGATATGCGTGTCACAATAGGGATTACCATAAACGTTGTTCCTAGGGCCCCAAGGCAACCAAAAAGCGTTGGCCAAATACCTGCAGCGCCCGCATCGCCATCAAAAAGGTGATACACAATTATGAAGAAGGAAAATGCAGCAATGGTATTAAAGGCATTGAAAACCAAAAACGTTGCAATACACAATTGTCTAAAAGGTTTCAGCCCAAAAGCTTCTTTAAAACCAGCCAGTATTTCTTTAAAACTACCACCTATGGTTTTTAGACTAAGTGGCGAATAATTTTCATTTAAAGTCGATTTGCTTTTAATAAAAATAGCAGGTACCATAGCGAAAAGCATACAAACTAAACCCACCCAAACCGCTAGAGATCTTGTGGCCACCTCTGCAGATTCGAATAAACCTTTGTCGTACATGATGACCCAAAACCAAGGAGCAATCACCCATGCCCATTGCCCAATCCATTGTGCAACAGCCATTATGTTTGTGCGCTCATGAAAGTCGTTACTCATTTCATAACCCATGGCCACGTATGGCACACTAAAAATGGTAAGTCCCAAATAAAACATAAAAGACCACAGAAGGAAATATATAAAATTATAGTCTACCCCATTTACTCTGAAAAGTTGCCACATAATTATAAATGAAATTCCCATTATAATAGCCCCTATAAACACATATTGTCTTCGTCTTCCCCAACGTGACCTCGTATTATCTGAAATGAAACCCATAATAGGGTCCGTTATAGAATCAAAAATTCTTGGAAAAAAGTATATCACGCCCCACATCCAACCTGGAAAGCCCAAGTCTTGAACTAGAACGACCATAAAAATACCTAATACGGCGGGAAACATTTGATTGGCAAGCATACCTATTCCGAAAGCGACCTTTTGACCGAATGGGACTTTATTGCTGATTGTAGACATAATATTTGGTTTAGTTAGTTGGTTAGTCTTTTTGTTGTTATTTAATTTGTTAAATTTTAATTTTGATGCCCAACAAATTCTCCAACATTTGGAGGTGTCATTACATCTTTCATTAATTCAATTTTACTTCCTTTATAGGTTTTAATTATGGGATTGCCATTTCTTGATAAGCCAGTAAACACATCGTTATCAACCAAACCCCATAAGGCATATTTTGCTTGCCCATCAATAGTAAATAACCCAAAATGGTTTTCAGAGCCTTTTTTGTTATACCCATCTTTCCATTGCTCATTAAAAGCTTCAAAGTAAAAACAGGAAATACCATCTGAATTTGTCCAATCACGTAAAAGTTTATAGTATAAACCCTCTTTGTATTCATCTGTCGCTCTTGAGCCCTTAGGGCCATAATAACCATCAGAAACAGTTGCCCAACCCGTTTCGCCAATATGAATTGGTTTATTAACGCCTAAACTTTTCATGTAATTAGAAACACTATCAAATTGCGCCTTTGCAAATTCTTTAGCACGCGCCATGGCAGCATCTATTTTATTAATATCTGAAAGATTTTCTTCCTCTTGAGGAACTACCCAAAATGAAGGATTGTAATGTGTGTTGTGATAAGGGTAGGTGTGCATAGAAATATAATCTACGGTTTTTATCAGTTTTTCTAAAGCTGGCGTGTGGTACATAGCATCACCTCCGCCCCAAGAAGAAAAATCGTCAGAGCTTGTAATCCATAGTTCTTTTGATAATTTACCTGAATTTTTTAAATCTTGTAAATAGGTAACCCATTTTAAAATGATGGCTGGTTGTACATAATAACTTTCTGCCCATTTTACCATAGCTTCATTCCCTACGGCAATTATTTTTACAATATCTGGATATTGATTCGCTAGAGAAACGGCCTGTGCTATTTGAGGCGCATTGGCTTCACTTTCTTGATTATGATCCGGAACCTTATCAGTCCATGCGTTTTTACAATCGATCCATGCCCCTAGCATCACATACATTTCAAAATCAGAATTTTCTTTTTTTAATTCGGTAATTGCCTTTAATACGTTAGAAGCATGTGGCAAATGAACTTTATAGGTACGCAAAATTTTAATTCCCATCGCAGATAATAATTTCATATCCTCTTTGAGCTCCTCTACTGTAGGTTCTATGCCGTGATCAACATGTCTATAACCTCCATAGGATATTGCCAAATACTTTGGGTTTCCTAAAATGTCCTTTGCGGTTAAACTCGTTTGTTCTTTCATGTTATTTATATTGCTTTCTTTTTTCGTGGTTTTTTTACATGAAAACGCAAAAGTTACCCCTAATAATAAAGCGACTACATTAATATACCATTTCATAGTTCTAATAATTACCTATTTTTTACTGATACCATAATTCGATTTACTTCACCTGTTCTGCTAAAAACCTTTTTACTTGTCTCAACGTCAAGGCTCAACTTTTTAAATTCAACTGATAGTCCAGAATTGTAAACCACCTCTAAATGTTCCTTTTCTGTTTTTTTGTAAATTATTGGAATTTGACAATAGGTAAATGCAAGTGAGTTTTTTTCTAATTCAATTTGTTTCGCCTCCTTGTTTAGGTCTGTATATTTAAAAATCACGGACTCCGTTAAAAATTCTTCAATTCTCAATAAACGTGGATTAAATAACAGTTTTCCGTTATTTACATACACTCCTAATTCACCAAAACGACTCAAAATATCCTCTTTAACTTGCCCTGTCATCCCTGGTTGTTGCGCCCCTTTTCCGAAAGGTGTATGTGAATATGGGTCTGTTGGAAAGGCTCCATATAAGTCCGGCGATTTATGAACACCAATGCCTTCATTGATTTCATAGTAATGCTCTAACAATTTACCTATAGTAACTTCACTTTCTTTGTGTTCTATAGCAAGCAAACATGTTTCTTGAACACTTAATAATAATTTTGAAACCATATGCCAATAAATAGATCCTAATCCTTCATATCCATAAAAAGTTCCCGAACGACCTGTAAACGCTTTATGATTAAAAATTTCTTCAAAAACAGCTAACAATACGTCCTTGTCTTTTTTAACAAGAGCTTGATATTTCTCGGGTAATTTAGCTAACGCTTTCTTGAGGCTTCCTGCGTTATTAAAATTTCCATTAAAGTGATAGTGACCTAGAATATCTTTTTCTACAATTTGCGAGTTACCCTCTTGTAATAATTGCTGTAATAATGCTGTAGATTCTACTTTTTTGGAAGCAATATTGTTCTTTTTAAAGAATCTTGGAAGTTCTTTGTTAGGATACAAAATATAACTGTATTGATCTGGTCTGAATAAAGAACTACTTCTTAATGCGTCTAATAATTCTAAAGAGGCTTTCCCTGAAATATATCCAGAACTTAAAACAGCCACTTGACCTTCCAGCATTTCTGGAAGATATGATATGGATACCTCCGAATCACTTTCAATAGTAATTAAATTGTAGGCATGAAATAAATTATCAGCACGTTTGTTAGCGTCGATGGTATGATCAAGGTATTTCTTAGTAATCTCAAAAAACGCCATTAACTCTTTTTTAGTAACTACGGCCTTATTACTTGTATAACCGTGTTCATAAATTGAAGTTCTATACTCACTTCCTGCATTCCCAAGTCCGTCTAATACAGTTTTTCTATCAGTATTAGAAACTTTGCCGGCAAGAATATGACTGTTATTATTTAAGGTTTTTACAATTTTATTGAAAAATATGGCTAATTCATCTGAGATTTCACTTTGAACGTCTGGCGTGTTTTCTACCATACTTTCAAAGAATTCGATGAATCGTCTTAGGTAATACAGTGTAACCATAGACAGTCCATTTCCAACCAAAGCATTATTTGCATCATTCCATTCTGGTCTTTGCGTATTCATCCAGATACCTCCCTCTGGCACCAAATTAGATATTTTTGCTAGTACGGTTGCTAATAATTTTTCAATTAAATTAACCTTATAAATAAAAAAGTTAACATCCCTTAATAAGGCCCCGTCAGAACCCAATTCTAATCTTTTTTGAGCAATTTTTTCTTCTGCGTCATGATCAAATTCTATAGTGTCCTTAGGATCAAGTAAAATGTCTTTATAGCTTTTTATTCGATAAGGTACATTTGCATAAACAAAAACATCTTGTTTAAAATAATTTGCTAATTTGTTTGGGTAATGATGCTCACTAAATTCTAAAAACTTTAATAAGTAAATAATTTGATGATCACCCCAATAACCAATATATGACCAAGGATTATCTGGTTCAATAGTTTCCCAATCAAAACCATCTTTTGTAACTCGGTATGGATTGTAGCCATCGAATGTTGTTGCATTCAAGAATTTATGAATCATGCTATCAATAAATTCCGGATAAGAATGTGCTAAAGCCTCCCAGTTTTGAAAAATATCGCGCCAATTTCCTTCATAATCAAGTATTTTTGAGCCATCAATTTCACTTGTAGTATTAATTGAGAATTTGTTCCAAGGACGACTGGGATCGCCATGTCTTCTACTAAATTTTAAAGGCATATATTCAAAAGAAAGTCTTTTGAAATTTTTATCTTCCTCCTTTTCGGTTAGCTTTTTTAAATAACTTAGTGAAAATATTTTCGGTAAATTTTCTAAAAGGTCTTCTTTTTTCTTGTAAACTTTTTTATTGGCAGCTTCAATATATCTTAAAAAATCTCCTTTTTCAATTTGATAATTATCATCAAAAATACCACCTCTCATGATGTTAAAAAGTGTATTTGAAAAATGTCTGGAATTACGCAATTTATCAGCAGTAAGTTGAATCCCATCAGAAGAACTATTTAATTCCAACAGATTTTTAGAGCCTAATGACACATCTTCCTGAACCAAACTTAAAAGCGCCTTTTCATTTTTAATTTTTTCAAATATTTCAATGATTCCGCCCATGGATTGATTCAAATCGGCAATAATCATCCAACTGTTTTCTGTTTCCGGTTTTAAGGTTAAGTCCGTGGAAATAAAATAAGCTCCTTTTTCAGCTTTTATATCTACTTCTTGTATGATTTTTTCACCTTTTCTAAACGCATCAAGTTGTATAGAAGACACTAAATAAGTAGGCTTTTCAACACCAATTGACCACGCTATAGTTGCTTTTAAAGCCTCACTAGGTTCTGCTTTGTCAACAATAATAGAGCTTAGTGCAAAAATACCAATTCCAACTTCCGCCTCTAATTCATTTTTCTTATAAGCATCTACTAGGTTACTACGTGTTGCTTGCAAATCTTCAAACACACCGTAAGGAAGGATGTTTTGAATACCATCTAAAACTGTTACCTCTAAATCCGTTTCATTATTATTTACTACAGTAGATTTTTTTACAAACCCGAATTTATTACTTGTACACCATTGGTATCTAAATGTGATACCTAAATCATTATTAATTTCTTCAAAAACAACTTTATTCCCAAGTACATTTTTATACACATTTCTAGAAGTGTTATAAATACCCATTTGCCTAATTGAAAAAGGCTCCCAAATAAGCGTTTTATTGTTTTCTTGAATCTGAACAATGGTTTTACTTCCCGTAATATCAAAAGATTCTGTTATTTTATCATCTGTGTAATAAGGAAATAAAGCAGAATTAGCATTTTTTCTTCCTGCTGATAAACCGCCATTGCTAGAAATGAACATCCAGTGGTTTGAATCACTTACAATGCTCATAAAAAACGGCCTCATTTTGTCGCTATTAGAGATTTTATAATAATTTTCATTTTCAAAAATTATTAATTCCCCTTTTATGTCTTTTGGTTGTTTACTCATTGGTTTGGTTCGTTTCATGTTTTTATTTTACCATAAAAGGAATATTACCTGTAGCTGCATGTCCATGTCCATCATCGGCATAGGCGAATAAGCGATACATTCCTTTTTTAGGCGATTTAAATTTTATTTCTCCTTTTAAATTGTTAATTATTTCTAAATTAACTTTTTCTGGACGAGACTCTTGGTCTCCTCCGTCTTTCAAATCGGTACTTTCAGGTAAAATTTCCCAATTATATGTGATGTGATCTTCTTCAAAATCATTTATTTTAAGAGATGCAGTCACCTCTAGATTCGGTTCTAAAATGATGTTTTCATAAGCTGTTTTATGGTTCAAAACGAAGGATTCTATTTGTGGCGTCCTATTTTCTGGCCATTTATTATTCCAAATAAAATGCATAACATCTACAGCCTCTGTTTCTTTACCATCCTCTAAAAAAATGCCATACCAGGTTGGGGTGCGTTCTTGCTTTTGCCCCCATAAAAAAACATACGACCCTAAACATTGCGTCGTATCAGCCTCTATACCAACTCTATATCTATTCAAGTAGCTAGCGGCTTTTATAGTGCTGTTTTCTTCAATAGGAACTCCCCATGAGGTTTGTGGGACTTCCCAATGCCCTGTTGCTCCCCATTCTGTGACCATATAAGGACCCGTCCAACCAAAATCTTTTAATGCTTTGGGCAATGTTACAATTGCACCGTACAATTGAACAGATAAAATATCAACATCACGACAGCGCTCTTTAATATAATTAATCTCCTGTTGTGAAATACCTGCCAAGGTTGTAGTCGTAAGATGGTTTGGGTCAATTTCATGAATCATTTTAGAAATATCATTAACAGCATCCCAAACTTTAGGGTTTGTAGCTCTTAAATTTAGCTCATTCCCTATGGCCCAAATTAATAAAGCGGGGTGGTCTTTAAGTTCTAATATCTCTTTCCTTATTCTTTCTTTTTGCTTCTTTACAGCAATTTTATCATTATAATCAAAACCATGGCGCTCTCTGGCAACTTCAATGCCCATGGTTACCATTAAACCATTTTTTTGAGCCTCATCTAAAACCTCTTTACCATTATCAGTTCTCCATGTTCTAAAGGAGTTTCCGTTATGTCCAGCCAAAGAAGCCATATTCCCAAACTCACAACCAGCAC
>JBNMNO010000113.1:0-7818 GCA_051275695.1 Mariniflexile sp. | reverse complement strand
CTATGCTTAATCTTGCAGGCTTAGGAATCGCATTTCATGCAAAGCCAACAG
Source organism: Mariniflexile sp. (assembly GCA_051275695.1). Taxonomy (GTDB): domain Bacteria; phylum Bacteroidota; class Bacteroidia; order Flavobacteriales; family Flavobacteriaceae; genus Mariniflexile. Next base: position 7,767 of record JBNMNO010000113.1, on the reverse strand, counting down.
TAAAAGATAATGCACAAAGTTCTATATCCAGCATAGGGTTAGATGGTGTTTTATATTTGTTGGGGTATCATGACAGGCATATAGATTTAGTTGAATAGTTAAAAAAACTAATATTGTTAATATTGCTGAGCTTATCGAGACCTAAAGGTTATGATTAGAAAAATATCTTGGAGTTGTTTTTTAAAATAATTATAACCTAGATTTTTTTAAATAAATATATCTGGAATACGTTATTGTTTTTATAGTGTATCTTTTGTTACACTTAATTTGTTTTATACGATCTACTTTTACACCTTAAATCCTTTTTATAAATGAGAAATATATTTCTGTTAAGCACGTTGTTTTTAGTATTTAGTTTTAATGCTTCAAGCCAGAATTGGACGACAAATTTTGAAGAAGCCAAAAAAATGGCTTCAAAAAACAATCAGAATATTGTTTTAGTTTTTCAGGGGTCCGACTGGTGCGCACCATGTATCAAACTAGATAGAGAGGTTTGGGGTACCGATGAGTTTAAAAAACTTTCTAAAAATCATTTTATTATGCTGAAGGCTGATTTTCCTAGAAAAAAAGCAAACAAATTATCAGAGGAGCAAACACTACAAAATTCAAAATTAGCAGAAACTTATAATAATGAAGGTATTTTTCCTTTAGTAGTTGTTTTAAATAAAGAAGGCAAAGTATTGGGTAAGGCGGGTTATGAAAAATCCAATCCAGCCAATTATTTTAAAAAATTAGCATCATTTGAAAATTAAAATGAAAACCCTTTTTACCACTTTAGTTTTTTTTATACTAACTACGGTTTTTTCCCAAAATGTATATACAAGAACTCTCAAATTAATGGGAAGTCGTTTTGATATTACGGTTGTTGCGAGTACCAAGGAAGAAGGAAATAATTTTATAGATATTGCTATAAATGAAATTTCAAGAATTGAAAAATTAATTTCTTCTTGGGATGCAAATTCACAAACTTCAGAAATTATTAGGAATGCAGGTATAAGACCTGTGGTTGTAGATGATGAATTATTTCAATTAATTCAACGTTGTATAAAAATTTCTAAATTAACTAAAGGGGCCTTTGATATTAGCTATGCTTCCATGGATAAAGTTTGGCATTTTGATGGTAGTATGACTGAAATGCCTTCTGAAGAAGCCATAAAACAATCGGTTGCAAAGGTAGGTTATCAAAATATTATCTTGGATGAAACAAACCACTCGGTGTTTCTGAAAGTAGAAGGCATGAAAATTGGTTTTGGTGCGATAGGAAAAGGATATGCCGCCGATAAAGCAAAAGCATTGTTACAAAAAAAAGGAGTTCAATCGGGTATTGTAAATGCCTCTGGCGATTTAGATGCCTGGGGAGCCCAACCCGATGGTAAAGATTGGGTGGTCGCTATTGTGAATCCATTAAATAAGCAAAAAGTGTTTTCTTGGATGCCCGTGAATAACAGCGCAGTGGTTACTTCAGGTAATTATGAAAAATACGTACGTTTTAATAATGTTTTATATTCTCATATTATCGATCCACGTACAGGATACCCCAGTACTGGTATTTTAAGCGCTAGTGTTTTTACAAAAACTGCTGAATTGGCCGATGCTTTAGCAACGTCTATATTTGTTATGGGGGTTGAATCGGGATTAGATTTTGTGAATCAGTTAAACGGAGTGGAATGTATAATAGTAGATGCTAATAACAAAGTTATAACTTCAAATAATATAACTCTAAAACCTAATAAAGAATGATGAAAAATGTTCTCATTATAACAGTATTAATAGCTTCTTTATCATCCTGCACGGTTGTGAAAGAATATGAAAAAGTAAATCTTAACGACCCAGACATGGCATTGTCGCAAAAAAAGGTTGATCGATTTGAAACTAATTTTCAAGTATATAGAGAGGCTGCTGCTGGAGCGAACGGAGGAAAATCGGGCGGTGGTTGTGGTTGTAATTAACAAATTCCTTTGTATAGAGGAATCTTATTTTTTTTGAATTTTTTAACTTCCTTATTAAGGAAAAACACATACATGAAAAAATATTTAATACTATTTGGAATATTTGTAAGTTTTACACAACTATTTTTTGCACAGCAAGAGTCTACATCTGTTTATAAGAAACGTGTTTTAGAAACTGCCGAAGTAGATTTTTTAACTAGTTATTACACACAGGAAGGGAACAATGCATCTGTTACGGGCGGCATTGGTACTGAAAAACTATCAGATTTCACACCCACTATTGTAGTAAGTGTTCCTTTAAATGATGATGATGTATTAACTATTGACGCTGGAATTTCAGCATACACCTCAGCATCTTCAAGCAATATAGACCCTTTTGATGGTAATAAAAACGCAAATCCATTTGTTGCAAGTTCTGGTGCATCTGCATCAGATGTGTGGGCAAATATATCGGGTACTTATAGTCACAGTTCTGATGACAGGAATGATATTTATACTGCTAAACTAGTAGTATCATCAGAATACGACTATTTTTCTTTAGGATTTGGGGGAAGTTATGCAAAACTTTTTAATGATAAAAATACTGAAGTTAGTGTAAATGCCAATATATATTTAGATACATGGAACGCTATTTACCCTAGAGAATTAAGATCTTTTGACTCAGGAAATGGCTTGTCTGATGGTTTATTTTCTCGTTACACCATTACAGGAAATACAAATTATAATCCAAATTTTAATGAGTTTAGTAGTGAAACAAGAAATACGTATTCCGTAGAGTTTGGCTTTTCACAAATATTGTCAAAAAATATTCAAGGCTCATTAACATTGGATTTTGTTAAACAAGAAGGTTTATTATCTACACCTTTTCAACGTGTTTATTTTAGCGATGTGTTAGATTCATTTATTGAGGATTTTCATTTGGCAGATGATGTTGAGCGCCTTCCAGACACACGTTTTAAAGCGACTATAGGAGGACGTTTAAACTACTATATAAACGAAACTATTGCTTTGCGAACCTTTTTTCGCTATTATTTAGATGATTGGGGAATAAATTCCAATACGGCAAGTATAGAAGTGCCTATTAAGATTACAGATCAGTTTACATTTTATCCTTCCTATCGCTATTACAGTCAGACAAATGCAGATTATTTTGCGCCTTATGAAGAGCATCTTTCAACCGAAACTTTTTATACATCTGATTATGATTTATCAAAATTCAATGCAAATCAATATGGCTTTGGTGTAAGTTATACTGATATTTTTACAAAATCGCATATTTGGAAATTAGGCATAAAAAGCATTGATTTAAAGTATGCTAACTACAAACGAAATACGGGGTTAAGCGCTAATATAATTTCAGCAGGAATTAAATTTGTAATGGATTAGATTTATTTACAAACTTATTATAATTCTCTATTAAAGTCTTTTTATCTTTTTCTTAAAAGTAGTAATTTGGCATGATTATTAGTATTTTAGTAATTGCTACGAATATTCCTAATTAATTCCAATTTATGCGTCAAATCTCATATATTTTAATTTCTTTTTTTATAACCGTTTCTGCGATAGCTCAAACAACAAATCCATTATTGGCAAAAGATATAAAGGCACAAAAAAAGTGGGTTGATAGCGTTTACACATCAATGACTTTAGCCGAAAAGGTTGGGCAATTGTATATGGTGCAAGTCATGTCCAATCAAGATACCATTTCAAAAAATAAGACCATAGCAATAATTAAAGAGCATCATATTGGTGGGATAATTTATTCTCTTGGTGGTCCAGTAAGACAAGCTAAATTAAATAATGAACTTCAGTCACTTTCAAAAACGCCTTTGCTTATTGGTATGGATGCCGAGTGGGGGTTAAGCATGCGACTAGACTCGACCTATGCGTTTCCGTGGAATATGACACTTGGTGCTATAAAAGACAATAAACTTATAGAACAAACAGGAAGGCAAATAGGGGAGCATTGTAAACGCCTGGGTGTTCATTTTAATTTCGCACCTGTTGTAGACATTAATACCAATCCATTAAATCCTATCATTGGGAATCGTTCGTTTGGGGAAGATAGAGATAACGTTACCGATAAGGCCTTAGCTTTTATGTCAGGCATGCAAAGCGCAGGTGTTTTGGCAAGTGCTAAGCATTTTCCTGGTCATGGAGATACCGATCAAGATTCGCATAAAACGCTACCAACTATTAGTTTTAATGAAAAACGAATAGATTCCATTGAGTTATATCCTTATAAAAAGCTCATTAAAGAAGGGCTTTCTAGTGTTATGGTAGCACATTTAAAAGTCCCTAGCTTAGAACCTTCGGGATATCCTTCTTCATTATCAAAATATATTGTGACCGATATGTTAAAGGAATCTTTAGGATTTCAAGGGCTCATATTTACCGATGCACTAACCATGAAAGGTGCTGCGGATTTTAAAGAAATAGGGGCTATTGATTTGGCTGCTTTTAATGCGGGAAACGATGTTGTGTTAATGTCTGAGGATGTTTCTGTTGGTGTTTCAAAAATAATAGAAGCGTATACTAACGGTGAAATTTCAGAAGCACGACTAGAACATTCGGTTAAAAAGATCCTTCAAGCTAAATTTAAAGTAGGGTTAAATCATTATAAGCCTGTAGATGTAAATCATTTGACTGAAGATTTAAATAGGTTAAAAGATGACGTTTTATATGAAGAGCTTATTGAAAACGCCATAACTATTGTAAAAAACGAACGCAACTTTTTACCTATCCGACAATTAGAAACAAAAACAATCGCTTATGTTAAAATGGGCGATGATGATGGGTCTGTGTTTTTAGATGAATTGAAAAAATACACTAAAGTGCATCAAATAGAAGCAACCTTGTTAGACGAATTAATGGCGAAGCTTCAAAATTATAATACGGTGGTAATTGGGTTGCATTGTTCTAACAAAACCCCTTGGAAAAATTATCAGTTTACAGAAACAGAATTAACTTGGCTTTACGAAATTTCCAGAACGCATAAAGTAATTTTAGATGTGTTTGTAAAACCTTATGCCCTCTCAGATTTAGCAACTATTGAGAATATTGAGAGTATTGTAATTAGTTATCAAAATAGTAATATAGCGCAACAAAAATCCGCTCAACTTATATTTGGAGGTATTGAAGCTAAAGGTGCATTGCCAGTTTCTATAGGGGGCTATTTTAAAGTGGGCGATGGTATTCAAAACAATGCTTTAAAACTATTAAGTTATACTATTCCAGAGCGTGTTGGTATGGATTCTGACAAATTAAAAAAAGTTGACGCCTTAGCTCAAAAAGCAGTAGATGATAAGATGACTCCGGGTATACAATTATTAATAGCTAGAAAAGGAAAGGTCATTTATAATAAGAATTTTGGAAAGCATACATATGAAGGAAGTGATAAGGTTGCTTTTGATGATATTTATGACGTAGCGTCTCTTACTAAAATATTGGCGACTTTACCACTACTAATGGAATTGGAGGAAGAAGGGGTTGTCACTTTAGATACTAAATTATCTGGAATATTACCAAGTTATAAAAACTCCAACAAGAAAAATGTTACTTTAAAAAGTATGTTGTCGCATTATGCACGATTACGACCTTGGGAGCCTTTTTATGCTCATACTTTAGATAGTATAACAAAATTACCAAGCGAAAAATATTATAGAACAATTCGGAGTGAAAAATTCGATATTGAAGTAACTAATAATTTATTTTTGCGCTCTGATTATCAAGATTCTATACAAAAAATAATTAAGGATTCAGACCTGTTGCCATCACTTAAATATAGGTATAGTGATTTTCCTTATTATATTTTAAAGAAATTTATAGAGAAACATTACGACAATACATTAGACAATCTCGTGCAAGACCATTTTTATCAATCGATAGGAGCTAATAATACGATGTATAATCCATATCATAAAATAAGTAATAAAAAAATAATTCCAACTGAGATAGATGATTATTACAGGCACCAGGAAGTACATGGTTTTGTACATGATATGGGAGCTGCGATGCAAAATGGAGTAGGCGGGCATGCAGGTGTATTTAGTAATGCCAATGATGTTGCTAAAATTATGCAAATGTTTCTCCAGAAAGGCTTTTATGGTGGTAAGCGTTATTTTAAACCGGAAACGCTTGATAAATTTAACACCTGTTACTTTTGTGATAAGGGCAATAGAAGGGGTATAGGGTTTGATAAACCACAATTAGGTGAAGAAGGACCAACATGTGGTTGCATATCGTTAAATAGTTTTGGACATTCAGGATTTACAGGTACTTATGCTTGGGCAGACCCTGAAGAAGAAATTGTATACGTGTTTTTAGCAAATAGAACATATCCTAATGCAGGTGAAAATTTGTTGTTAAAAGAAAATATTAGAACTGAAATTCAACGCTTAATTTATGAAGCAATAATTGATTAATTAAAAACTTATGAAAATAGGAATAGTATGTTATCCAACATTTGGAGGTAGTGGTGTTGTCGCCACAGAATTAGGGTTAGAGCTTTCAAAGCGTGGACATGAAATTCACTTTATTACATATAATCAACCGGTTCGTTTAGAATTGCTAAGTAATAATGTTCATTATCATGAAGTAAATGTTCCGGAATACCCGTTGTTTCATTATCAGCCCTACGAGCTTGCTTTATCCAGTAAATTGGTAGATATGGTAAAGCTTCATAAAATTGATATCGTACATGTGCATTATGCCATACCACATGCCTATGCAGCGTATATGGCAAAAGAAATGTTGCAAGAGGAAGGTATTTATCTGCCAATTGTTACAACCCTGCACGGCACTGATATTACACTTGTTGGAAGTCATCCTTTTTACAAACCGGCAGTAACTTTTAGTATCAATAAATCTGATGCAGTAACCGCAGTATCACATAGTTTAAAAAAAGATACATTGCGCTTATTTGATATAAAAAACAATATTCATGTGGTTTCTAATTTTATTGATTTAGAAAAATACAATCATAAATTTACTGATTGTGAGCGTGGTATGATAGCCAATGAAGATGAGAAAATAATTACCCATATTAGTAATTTAAGACCCGTAAAGCGTTCGCAAGATGTCATTAGTGTTTTTTATAACATTCAAAAAGAAATGCCTGCTAAACTAATGCTAATTGGAGAAGGTCCAGAAAGAGAACATTTAGAATACCGTTGTCAAGAATTAGGTATTTCAGATAAAGTTATTTTCTTCGGAAAAAGTAGCGAAATAGAAAAAATATTACGTTTTAGTGATTTGTTTTTATTGCCATCGCAAACAGAAAGTTTTGGGTTGGCAGCTTTAGAAGCCATGGCCTCGGGAGTTCCTGTTATTTCTAGTAATACAGGGGGCATTCCAGAAGTTAATATTCATGGTGTTTCAGGTTTTTTAAGTGATGTAGGCGATATTGAAGATATGACAAAAAATGCCTTGTACATTTTAAGTGATAAAAAACGTTTAGCCACTTTTAAAATGAATGCTAAAAAAACGGCTATGAAATACGATCTTCATGCCATTGTTCCACAATACGAATCTATTTATGAAGACACTTTAGCTAAATGTTTGGTTGTGTAAACATTGTTGTTATATAAACAGATTTTTTAGTTGTACCTGTTAATTATGTAATGTGAAATAAGGAACATATAACAGATTGAACCTTTTTAAGTTGTATATTTAAAATAATATAAATACTAAAAAACGTAATAGCTGTGTTCAACTCATAAGTGCAACAAACTTATTATTTAGTTTTTCAATCGGACTAAGATAATTGAATTTTCTAACGGGTCTGTTATTGATTGATAATTCTACTTGTTTGATTCTT
>JBNMNO010000112.1:0-7851 GCA_051275695.1 Mariniflexile sp. | reverse complement strand
GCAAAATAGCCTTCCTTTACGTAGCCTCTCTTTTCAACCTGAAACAATATAGCAGGATTATGGCACATTTTTTCAACAATTTTTTCAATTGAAATTTTACCTCTATGAAACATTTCTAACATGGCAGGTAAGGCATGTTGTACTAATGGTCCGCCAGATGGTGCTTTAGTATATATATTTTTCTTCTCCTCCAAGGTATGAGGCGCATGGTCTGAAGCTATTACATCTATTCTATCATCTAACAAGGCTTCCCATAACTGCTCCCTGTCGTTGGCTGTTTTTACTGCAGGATTCCATTTTATAAAGGATCCTTTTTTATCGTAATCTTCATCAGAAAACCATAGGTGATGTATACAAACCTCGGCGGTAATCTTTTTATCTTTTAAAGGTGTTTTATTGCTAAATAAACTGGTTTCTTTACCAGTTGAAATATGAAACACGTGCAACCTAGCACCAGTTTTTTCAGCTAATTTAATAGCTTTTGAAGAAGAAATATAGCAGGCTTCTTCGCTTCTAATTATTGGATGATACTTTACAGGAATATCTTCACCAAATTTATCCAAATGCTCTTGAAGGTTTTTGTTAATGGTCGCTTCATCTTCGCAATGAACCGAAATAATCATATTGGTACTTTTAAAAATTTTCTCAAGTACTTTAGGATCATCAACCAACATATTTCCGGTAGATGATCCTAAAAACAGTTTTAATCCTGCAACGGTTTTTGGGTCTACCTTTAAAATTTCATCTAAATTATCATTTGTACCACCAAACATAAACGAATAATTGGCTGCCGATGTTTTAGAAGCTATCTCAAATTTTTCTTCTAATTTCTCAATAGTTGTTGTTTGCGGATTTGTGTTAGGCATCTCAATAAATGATGTAATACCCCCAGCAATAGCCGCTTTCGATTCGGTTTCAATAGTTGCTTTTTGCGTTAATCCTGGTTCTCTAAAATGCACTTGATCATCAATAGCTCCTGGCAACAAATACTTGCCTTCAGCATCAATAACAAAAACGTCTGATGACTTAGCGCTAATAGAATCGCTCACCTCTTTTATGTATTCGCCCTCAATTAATATATCGCCTTTAAAAATAGCGCCCTCATTAACAATGTTGACATTTTTAATAAGTATAGTTTTTAATTTCATAATCTTTATCTACTTTTTAAATAGACTTTTTAATTTCATAGAAATAACTCCAAAAATAGCTTCAGAAACAATTCCTGTACTTAATTTAGATTCTCCAAGTGTTCTGTCTGTAAAAATTACAGGTACTTCTACAATTTTGAACTTTTTTAAATAAGTTTTAAACTTCATTTCAATTTGAAACGCATAACCTATAAATTTAATGGCATCTAAATTAAGCGTTTCCAAAACCTTTCGCTTATAGCACACAAAACCTGCGGTTGTATCATGAATTTTCATGCCCGTCACAACACGAACATATCTTGAAGCGAAATACGACATAAGCACTCTACCCATTGGCCAATTAACCACATTTACGCCCGTAATGTATCTAGATCCTATGGCCATATCTGCTCCTCCGGTTTGGCAGGTTTTATGCAATTTAATTAGATCATTTGGGTCGTGCGAAAAATCAGCATCCATTTCAAAAATATATTGATAGTCTTTTTCTAAACAATATTTAAACCCATGAATATAGGCCGTGCCAAGACCTGATTTTTCTTTTCGAATTTCTAAAAAAAGCTTATTATCAAATTCTTTTTGAAGTTCCTTCACCTTTAAACCAGTTAAATCTGGCGAATTATCATCTACAATAAGTATATGTATAGCATCCGATTGAGAAAATACAGCTCTAATAATAGATTCAATATTTTCTATTTCATTGTATGTCGGAATGATAACAATGGTATCAGTCATTCTGTAATTATAATGAAAACGGGTTAATTTTTAGCAAATGTACAGTATTAACCGTTTATTTATTTTAAATATTCCTTAATAATTAAACCCTCTTATAAATATTTATGATAATTTTACGAGATGTTTAGGGATACTACATCAAACGATTTTTTTACAATTTTAATTGTTGTGAGTCTTGTTCTTATTGCACTTGCAAAACTAACTTCACCTAAACGGTTTAATGATTTTATTGCGGTTTTAGGAAACTCAAAGTATCTAAAAATTTATGCTCGAGAACAAAAATTCTTCGACAAATTTGACGCTTTATTATTTAGCAACCTAATACTTTCTCTATCACTTTTTAGCTTTATTATATATAAATTTTTTACAGATTCCAATGTGATTTCAATAGACACTATGTTTAAATTATCGTTTGGTATTTGTGTCTTTATTTTAATAAAAGTATTTATTGAGCGCCTTATTGGTAGCCTTTTTGAAATTGATGAAATAATAGACCAATACCTTTTTCAAAAGATAAGTTATAAAAACTATTTAGGCTTGTTATTAATTCCTGTTAATGCTTTTTTGTTGTATAACTTCAAACCTACATTAACCTTCTTTTATGTTATAGTTATATTATTGTTTATTGTCGTATTAATTGGACTAATTACTTCTATTAAAGCACATCAAAGTTTGATAAAACACAATTTTTTTTATTTTATTTTGTATCTTTGCACTCTTGAAATCGCGCCCTGCATAATTTTATACAAGGTATTCGTTTCAAAATGAAGACCTAACTACTTGCTCCTATGAAAGTGAAAACCATTTTGGTATCCCAACCAGAACCTAAAATTGAAAACTCACCTTATTTTGATTTAATTGAAAAACAAAAAGTAAAAATAGACTTTAGACCTTTCATTCATGTAGAAGGGGTTTCAGCAAAAGAAATTAGACAACAAAAAGTTGATTTAAATAATTATACAGCTATTATTTTAACGAGCAGAAATGCTATAGATCACTTTTTTAGAGTTGCAGAAGAAATGCGTTTTAAGGTGCCTGATACCATGAAGTATTTTTGTCAATCTGAGGCAGTTGCTTTCTACCTACAAAAATATGTAGTTTATAGAAAACGTAAAATTTACGTAGGGAAACGTGATTTTTCTGAACTTTCCCCTTTAATTAAAAAATATAAAGACGAGAAATTTTTATTACCAAATACTGATAAAGTAAAAGACGAAGTTATAACCACCTTAAATGCTCTAGGGGTGGATTGGAAACAGGCTATTTTTTATAAAACGGTAATTAGCGATCTTACGGATTTAGCCGATGTTTCCTATGACATTCTTGTGTTTTTTAGTCCTTCTGGAATAGATTCTTTATTTCATAATTTTCCAGATTTTAAACAAAACGAAACGCGAATAGCTGTTTTTGGAGACACTACTATTAAAGCCGCTGAAGACAAAGGATTGCGTGTAGATATTGCTGCACCTACGCCTGAAACACCATCAATGACTTTAGCTTTAGAAAAATATATTGAAAAAGTGAATAAGGGTAAATAAACTTTATCTTACATAAATAATAAAAAAGGGGATGATTTTTAAATCATCCCCTTTTTTATTTAAAACCCATAACGTTGCGGACCGCCTCGTCGTATTTCTTCGCTGGCATAAGCTTCAAATTTTTTGAAGTTTTCTCTAAATGCGTTCGTTAACTTAAAAGCTGTTGTATAATAAGCTTCATCATCATTCCAAGTTGTTCTCGGACTTAAAACACTTGCTGGAACACCCGGACATGATCTAGGTTGAGCCACACCAAACACTGAGTGAATATGGTATTTGTCATATTCATACATTCCTAAATCGCCGTTTAAAACAGCACTAATCATAGCACGGGTATATTTTAATTTCATTCGAGTACCAACGCCATAAGGACCACCTGTCCATCCTGTATTTACCATCCACACATTAACACCAGAATCTATCATTTTTTTACTTAACATTTCGGCGTATTTAGCAGGATGTAATGGCATAAAAGGCGCCCCAAAACATGCGGAAAAATTTGGAGTAGGCTCTAAAACACCAGCTTCAGTCCCTGCCACTTTTGCTGTGTAACCCGATATAAAATGGTACGCTGCCTGACTTGGTGTTAATTTAGAAATTGGAGGTAGCACTCCAAAAGCATCCGCCGTTAAAAAGAAAATGTTTTTAGGATTTTTTCCTATTGAAGGAATTTGAATATTTTCGATATGGTTAATAGGATAACTAACACGAGTATTTTGAGTAATAGAGGTGTCTTCAAATTTTACATTTCCGTTTTCATCTAAAATAACATTTTCAAGAATTGCTCCTTTTTTTATAGCATCATAAATCTCGGGTTCATGCTCCTGAGAAAGGTTAATCACTTTTGCATAACAACCTCCTTCAAAATTAAATACCGTATTTTCAGCAGTCCAACCATGTTCATCATCACCAATTAAACTTCTGTTTGGGTCGGTAGAAAGCGTTGTTTTTCCAGTACCTGACAATCCAAAGAAAATAGCAGTATCTCCATCTTTTCCCACATTGGCACTACAATGCATCGGCAAGGTGTCCTTATATACAGGAAGAATAAAATTTAAAGCTGAAAAAATACCTTTTTTTATCTCTCCAGTATAACCCGTACCACCTATAAGTGCGATTTTTTTTGTGAAGTTTAAAATAGCAAAATTATGCTGGCGTGTTCCATCTATTTCTGGATTTGCCATAAAACCAGGCGCATTAACCACAGTCCATTCAGATTCAAAATTACTTAATTCTTCATCCGTTGGACGCAAAAACATGTTATAAGCAAATTGATTACTCCAAGAATATTCATTAATTACACGAATATTTAATTTATAATCTTCATCAGCACAAGCGTAACAATCTCTAACAAAAACTTCTTTATTAGATAAATACTCTGTTACCTTATTATACAAGCTATCAAATTTATCCGAATCAAAAGGAATATTAATTTTGCCCCACCAAACTTTATCGTTTGTAATATCATCTTTTACAATAAATCGGTCTTGTGGTGATCGCCCTGTAAATTCACCCGTATTTACTGCCAATGCTCCCGAAGATGCTTCAACACCCTGCCCCTTTTCAATGGCAATAGCATGAAGTTGTTCTGGATTTAATTGATACCTAATTTTAGCATTCTTTATGCCGTATTTTCCCAACGAAATCGTTTTCGTAATTTGGTTATAGTCACTCATAAACTTTGTATAAATTATATATTGGCCAAAATTAAGACAATAATTTTAGATTTATATTGCTTTAAGATTTCAATTTTAAGAAATTAATAAACAACCATATCCAAGCAAAAATTAAAAACAATCCACCAATAGGTGTTACAAAACCGATGGTTTTAAAGTCGAAAGTTGTTAACAAATTTGTGGCTAACCCATAAATTGACCCTGAGAAAAATAATATCCCTATAAGAGTAAAATAATAAATTATCTTTTTTGATTGCTGAGAAACTAGAGACGATCCTCCTACAAATAGTAATAAAACAGCATGATACATTTGGTATCGCACACCAGTTTCAAACGATTGTTGTGCTTCTAGTGAAATAAATTCTTTTAAAACATGCGCCCCAAACGCTCCTAAAATAACACTTATTACTCCTAAAATAGTTGCTGTAATTAATATTTTTTTGTTCATATCAATATATTATTTAAACCGTAAATGCCTTTTGTATTTGTTAAATTGGTGGTTACAAAATTACTTAACAAATCTCACTATGCGAAAGATTTTAGTCATTGGTTCAGGAAAATCCGTATCCTATCTTTTAAAATACTTATTAGATAAATCAACTTTAGAAAACCTGTTTATAACAGTAGGCGATTTAAATGTGGAAGCAGCCAAAAACTTTATTGGAAATCATAAAAATGCTGAAGCCATTTTATTGGATATTTTTAATGAAGCTTCTCGTAAAACTGCTATAAAAAATGCGGACATCGTTATTTCCATGTTGCCAGCAAGCTTACATATTGATGTTGCTAAAGACTGCCTTTTATTTGGAAAAAATATGGTCACGGCATCGTATGTAAGTCCGGAAATGCAAGCATTAAACGAATCTGCTAAAAACAAAGGACTTGTATTTATGAACGAAATTGGTGTAGACCCAGGGATAGACCACATGAGCGCTATGCAGGTTTTAGACCGTATTCGGGATGAAGGTGGGACTGTTATACAATTCGAATCATTCACAGGCGGATTGGTAGCACCTGAATCCGATAACAATCTTTGGAATTACAAATTTACTTGGAATCCTCGAAACGTAGTAATTGCAGGACAAGGCGGCGCTGCTAAGTTTTTACAAGAAGGAACCTATAAATACATTCCTTATAACCGGTTGTTCAGGCGTACAGAATTTTTGGATATTGATAACTATGGCCGATTTGAAGTTTATGCCAACCGAGATTCTCTTAAATACCAAACTATTTATGGTTTAAATAACGTAAAAACATTATACAGAGGTACCATAAGACGGGTGGGATTTAGCCGTGCGTGGAATATTTTTATAACCTTAGGAATGACCGACGATAGTTATACTATAGACGACAGTGAAAATATGAGCTACCGCGATTTCGTAAACGCTTTTTTACCTTACAATCCCACAGATTCGGTAGAGTTAAAATTAAGGTATCAACTTAAAATTGACCAAGACGATATTGTTTGGGATAAACTTATTGAACTCGATATTTTTAATGCCAAAAAACCCGTAGGGCTTAAAAAGGCAACCCCGGCACAAATACTTCAAAAAATATTAATGGATAGCTGGACCCTCGATCCGTTAGACAAAGACATGATAGTTATGTATCACAAGTTTGGTTACGAAAAAAATGGCAAAAAACACCAAATAGATGCCAGCATGGTCGTTCTTGGCGCAGACCAAACCTACACAGCCATGGCAAAAACCGTGGGTTTACCTGTAGCCATTGCTACCTTGGCCATTTTAAATAAAAAAATTACTGCAACGGGTGTTCAAATTCCCGTTACCAAAAACATTTATCAGCCCATTTTAAATGAGTTAAAAACCTTTGGAATTACATTCCACGAAAAAGAAGTACCCTATTTAGGTTACAACCCTTTAAATAACTAATGTCCTTTAAATAACTAATGTTTGGGCGTTACCCCAAAGGGTCGCGCTTTCCGCACTACAAGGTAGTTTGCTGCAATCGCTAACGCAATTTTAGTTTCAATTTGAATCTATATTGTTACATTTATGTTTTCGAATGAAATCCATCAATACAACCTACATAGCGGTATCGAAAAAATTCTAAAAGCCCTAACAGAAGACCCCAGAACTCACCTTTTAGAAATAGCCCTAAAACATTATTATTTCTGGAGCTGCGATACACCATCGACCAAAAAAGTTAGCAACGTCGAAGTGACTTGATAAATCTAAATTCGTAATTAACCCTAAAGCATTACGCTATTCAAACTATTAAGGGGGTTTTCAATACCGAATCTCTTATTTGTTTAGACCAAAAAAATTGAAAGACAGATAATCATTTAAAAAAAAACCCAAGCAAATGCTTGGGTTTTTTGTTGCTATACAGATTCCTGCCTTCACAGGAATTTTACATTTTCATTAACCAAGTACGCACATCGACGGCTTGCTTAATAATTTCTCTTAAATCTGCAATTTTTACACGCTCTTGTTCCATAGAATCTCTATGGCGAATCGTAACGGTATTGTTTTCTAAAGTCTCATGATCTACGGTAACACAAAATGGCGTTCCATTCGCATCTTGCCTTCTGTAGCGGCGTCCAACAGCATCTTTTTCGTCGTAATCCACATTGAAATCCCATTTTAAATCGTCAACAATTTGTTTTGCAATTTCTGGCAAGCCATCTTTTTTAACCAATGGTAAAATAGCCGCTTTTATTGGCGCCAAAACGGCGGGTAATTTTAAAACAGTTCGGGTTGTATTGTTCTCTAATTCCTCTTCAACTAATGAATT
>JBNMNO010000111.1:0-7863 GCA_051275695.1 Mariniflexile sp. | reverse complement strand
ATAAAAAAGGAGTTGATGAAGTTATTGATATTTTAAGCCCTGATGCTTTTTATAAAGAAGCACATCAACACATTTTTCAAGCTATATTTCAGTTATTTGAAAACAGTGAACCAGTAGACTTATTAACTGTTTCTACGCAGTTAAAGAAAAATTCAAAATTAGAACAGGCCGGTGGCGATTTTTACCTCATTTCTTTAACACAAAAAGTATCGTCTTCTGCTCATATTGAGTTTCATGCGCGCATTATTTTGCAAAAATTTATTCAACGTAGTTTAATTAAAATTTCAAATGAAATTATTGAAGACTCTTATGATGAAACTAAAGATGTTTTCGATTTATTAGATAAAGCTGAATCAAAATTATACGAAGTAACCCAAGGAAATATTAAAAAATCGAGTGAAACGGCTCAGGATTTAGTAATACAGGCTAAAAAGAAAATTGAAGAAATTTCAAATAAAGATGGTCTTAGTGGTATTCCTACAGGGTTTACTAAATTAGATAAATTAACTTCAGGTTGGCAACCATCTGATTTAATTATTATTGCTGCACGTCCGGGTATGGGTAAAACAGCCTTAACATTATCTATGGCTCGAAATATGGCTGTAGACCTAAATATACCAGTAGCTTTTTTCTCGTTAGAAATGGCTTCTGTACAATTAATTACCCGTTTAATTTCTAGTGAAACGGGATTATCTTCAGAAAAATTACGTACAGGTAAATTAGAAAAACATGAGTGGGAGCAACTTAATGTGAAGGTAAAGGGTTTAGAAAAAGCGCCTTTGTTTATTGATGATACCCCATCGCTTTCAATTTTTGATTTAAGAGCCAAAGCGCGTCGATTATCTTCACAACATGGTATTAAGTTAATCATGGTAGATTATTTGCAATTAATGACAGGTGGAAGTAACCATGGCGGAAACCGTGAACAGGAAATCTCCATGATTTCTAGAAACCTTAAAGCTTTAGCAAAAGAGTTGAATATACCTGTTATTGCATTATCACAATTATCGCGTGCCGTTGAAACCCGTGGAGGTAGTAAACGACCATTGCTTTCAGATTTACGGGAATCGGGAGCTATCGAGCAAGATGCTGATATTGTAAGCTTTATTTACCGTCCGGAATATTATAAAATTGATGAATGGGATGATGAAGAACGATCGCCAACCGAAGGTCAGGGCGAGTTTATTGTTGCAAAACACAGAAATGGTGGTTTAGAAAACATTCGTTTAAAGTTTATTGGACATTTAGGTAAGTTTGATAATTTAGATAATTTCGATTCTCCTTTCGAGTTTCATTCTAAAATGAATGCAGCGGCTAACGACGATACATTTAAATCTGATAATTTTAAAGCAAGTCCAGACCAAGCTTTTGGTAGCTCATTTAATGATGATGAGGATAACGATGTACCGTTTTAAATATGTAATCTTCTGTTAAAGACATTTAAAATAGAAGAAAATTTAAGTATCTTTCAGCATAAATAACAAGAATTTTTAGTCGTTTCGAATTATAAATGGCTAAAAGTTTGCTTAATGTTTTGCCCTAGGTTTGAAAAAAGTAATCATATTAATTTTATTTTTAATTATAGGTTTTAAAACCTATGCATCTTATATTCTTATTCCCATGGATGCGGAAAGTCAAAAAAATCATTTAAAGGCTTACGGTATAACCTACTGGACACTAAGTAAAGAGTTAAAAGTGAAGTGGCTTCTTAATTATAGAGGAGGTTCCTTTCTATTACCTGATACAGACCAAATACGACGCGAATGCCAAATTA
Organism: Mariniflexile sp.; assembly: GCA_051275695.1. GTDB lineage: Bacteria > Bacteroidota > Bacteroidia > Flavobacteriales > Flavobacteriaceae > Mariniflexile. Next base: position 6,089 of record JBNMNO010000111.1, on the reverse strand, counting down.
GAGGTATTTCGTTTGAAGTGCTATCAGACTCCAAAACAGAAAACATTTTAGAGGAAATAAGTAGTCCTAGCCAAAATATGGAAGCCGTTGTTTTAGAAAAAGCTCCTAAAATTGCGGTTTACTCACCCAATGGAAAACATCCTTGGGATGATGCTGTGACCATGGTGTTGCAATATGCGGAAATTCCTTATGAAATTATTTATGACGAAGAAGTACTAAATGATGGTTTGTTGGCCTTTGATTGGCTGCATTTGCATCATGAAGATTTTACGGGACAATTCGGTAAATTTTATGGGGCCTATAAAGCAGCCTCTTGGTACATTGATGAAAAAAAAGAGGCAGAGGCATTAGCTACAAAATTGGGTTATAATAAGGTGTCTGACGAAAAATTGGCCGTAGCACTTAAAATTAGAGATTATGTAATTGGTGGTGGTTTTATGTTTGCCATGTGTAGTGCTACAGATAGTTTTGATATTGCATTATCTGCCGAAGGCGTTGATATTTGTGAACCCATGTTTGATGGAGATGGAAGTGATTCGGGATATCAAAACAAAATTGATTATAATAAAACCTTTGCGTTTACAAATTTTAATTTAGAATTCAGCCCTGTAGTGTATGAATTTTCATCTATTGATATGACTCAAAAACGAATGATTCCAAAAACTGCTGACTATTTTTCGTTAATGGAATTTTCAGCAAAATGGGATCCAATTCCAAGTATGTTATGCCAAAATCACACCGCTTTGGTAAAAGGTTTTATGGGTCAAACAACAGCTTTTACCAGAGATGAAATTAAATCGAATGTCCTGGTTATGGGTGAAACTAAATCAAATGGAGAAGCAAAATACATTCACGGCATTAAAGGGAAAGGCTTTTTTACCTTTTATGGCGGTCACGACCCCGAAGATTATCAGCATAAGGTAGGAGACTCTAAAACAGAACTGGATTTACACCCTACATCCCCGGGTTACAGATTGATACTAAACAATGTGTTATTTCCGGCGGCTAGAAAGAAGAAGCAGAAAACTTAAAATCAATACATTGACCTTTCAAAATAGTTTAAAAGTACCATCTTATAACAAGGTGATAGATAAAGTGAAAAAAATGCACCTATTAATTCCTTATTTTAGAATAGTTTCATGGGATATAGGAGTCGATTCTACTGGTATTCCTATATTGATTGAATATAACACCTATCATCAGGATATTACTATTCATCAATTAGCTAATGGCCCATTGTTTGGTGCCTTTACAGATGAGATACTTAATATAGGTTCAAAACAATATTAATAAAAAATGTTATTAAATAAAATCAGGAATTTAGCTTTTAATACGATTGATCTTATATCTGGAAGTAGTATTAATACTCATTACAAAGATATTAAGAAGTTTTCAGAAGCATCTACACCAAAAAGTATAAAGTGGGAAAGTGAAAAAAGAATAAATGAGTTACTAACTCATGCAGTCAACACAACAGAGTTTTATAAACCATTTATAGATTTTAAGTCCTTAAATGATTTTCCCGTAATTAAAAAGAATGTAGTACAGGAGAATTTTGAAAAATTCAGATCTAAAACATATTTAAATAAAAAGCTTTATAAAGTTTCAACAAGCGGCTCTACAGGTGTCCCTTTTTTTCTTTTTCAAGACATGAATAAAAGAAAACGAAATTCAGCAGATGTTATCTATTATTTTAATAAATCGGGGTATGAGATCGGAAATAGACTTTATGAATTTGAAGTTTGGAGAGCTCATAACAAAAAGAGTAATATTAAGAGTTTTTTGCAAAATATATGTCAATTTGATGTTTCAAAACTCAATGATGAAAGAATTTCACTATTATTTCAAATTTTAAAAAAAGATAACGAACCAAAGGTCTTTTTGGGATTTGCATCTGCTTACGAAACTATTTGTCAGTTTATTGAAAGGAATAGAGAAAATTTTATTTTTGATTTCAATGTGAAAGCTATAATAGCAAATTCAGAATATCTTAATGATTATACGAGGGAAACGATGTGTAAATTTTTTAATGCACCTGTTTATTCCAGATATTCCAATGAAGAGATTGGCCTTATTGCGCAACAAATACAAGGGTCAGGATACGATTTTGTTATTAATTGGGCTAGTTATTATGTTGAATTATTAGATTTTAATTCTGATGTGCCCGTAGAGCAAGGAAAACCTGGAAGAATTGTAGTGACAGATTTATTTAATTATTGCATGCCTTTAATTAGGTTTGATACCGGAGATGTTGGCGTGTTTACTAACACATATAATGGAGAAATGCCAAATTTTAAACGAGTTGAAGGACGAAAAATGGATCTTATCTATGACACTTCAGGTAATTTGGTTTCTTCATTTGTAGTTTACACTATATTTTATAATTATTATAAACTATTTAAGCAATATCAGTTCATACAATTGGATAAGAAAGAATATTTAATTAATCTTAACTTGAATCAAGATAGTTTTGAATTTGAAGCAGAATTATTTAAAACTATTAAAGCAGATTTTGGAAATGATGCAATTATTAAAATTCAATATGTCGACGAAATTCCTCCATTATCATCTGGTAAAAGAAAAAAAGTAATGAGTTTATATACTAAAGAAAAATCCGCTCAAAAATTATGAGCGGATTTTTAATATATTAAGCGATATAATATGTTTTACAATAGGCGAAAACGCCTTATTTTACTTTCTCAATTACGGCTTTAAAAGCCTCAGGGTTATTCATAGCTAAATCTGCTAAAACCTTACGGTTTAATTCAATATCATTAGCTTTTAATTTTCCCATAAATTGAGAATAAGATAATCCATAAGTTCTGGCTCCCGCATTAATACGAGTTATCCATAAAGCACGGAAGTTTCTCTTTTTTACTCTACGGTCTCTATACGAATATGACATCGCTTTATCAACCGCATTTTTTGCTACTGTCCAAACGTTTTTACGACGTCCGAAAAAGCCTTTTGCTTGTTTTAGAACCTTTTTTCTTCGGGCTCTTTTTGCAACAGAGTTTACTGATCTTGGCATAATTTTAATTGTTTTTTGTAGTAGGCGGTCTTAAATTGACACTTTTAAAAAGCCTAACTCCAGGGTTTATAATTTATTTTAACCGGTTAAAAAGTGGTTACTTTAAACGTAACATCAATTTAACATTGTTCTCATCCGCCTTATCTACTAATGTATCATGCGTCAAAGCTAGCTTACGTTTTTTAGACTTCTTTGTTAAGATGTGACTTTTAAAAGCGTGCTTTCTTTTAATCTTACCAGTACCAGTTAGCTTAAAGCGTTTTTTGGCACTAGATTTTGTTTTCATTTTAGGCATTTTCTTTTCCTAGGTTTTAATTATTTCGCTTAATTATCTTCATGCTGAAATTGTTTCAGCTTATTTACTTATTTTTTTGGAGCAATAAACATAGTCATACGTTTACCTTCCAATTGTGGCATTTGCTCTACTTTACCATATTCTTCAAGGTCTTGGGCTAAACGTAATAGCAATATTTGACCTTGTTCTTTAAAAATAATAGAACGTCCTTTAAAAAACACAAAGGCTTTTAATTTTGCGCCTTCTTTTAAGAACTTTTCTGCATGTTTCTTTTTAAAGTCATAATCATGGTCGTCTGTCTGAGGGCCAAATCGTATTTCTTTAATAATCACCTTAGTGGCCTTAGCTTTTATAACTTTATCTCGTTTCTTTTGTTCATAAAGAAACTTTTTATAGTCCATAACCTTACAGACAGGAGGATCAGCATTTGGAGAAATCTCCACTAAATCAAACCCTTGTTCTTCAGCTATTTTTAAAGCATCTCTCGTAGCATAAACACCAATTTCAACATTTTCGCCAACAAGACGAACGTTTGGTGAACTAATCTTAGAGTTTATTCTGTGTTTATCCTCTTGTGAAACCCTCTTAGCGGGTTGCGACTTTCTTCTAATTGCTATGGCGTTATATTTTTAAGTTAAACTTATTTAAAACGATTTTAACGTTTTGCTTATTTCTGTTTTTATAATTTTTGAGAAGTCTTCAATAGATATCATTCCTAAATCTTCTCCACCATGTTGACGCACGGTAATTTTATTCTCTTTCTCTTCTTGCTCCCCAATAATAATCATATATGGGTGTTTTTGCATCTCAGCTTCCCTAATTTTCTTACCTATTGTTTCGTTTCTATTGTCTACAAGGGCGCGAATTTCGTCATTTTCTAGCAAATTTAAAACTTTTTCAACGTATTTTTCGTATTTCTCACTAATTGATAATATAATAGCCTGAGTTGGCATCAACCAAAGAGGGAAATTTCCTGCAGTATGCTCTAATAGAATAGCGATAAAACGTTCCATACTTCCAAAAGGAGCTCGATGTATCATAACAGGCCGGTGCAACTCATTGTCGCTACCTTTATATGTTAAATCAAAACGTTCTGGTAAATTATAATCTACCTGAATAGTACCTAATTGCCATTGTCTACCCAAAGCATCCTTAACCATAAAATCAAGTTTCGGGCCGTAAAATGCCGCCTCTCCAGTTTTAACAGTATAATTTAATCCTTTATCAATAGTAGCACTCATAATAGCTTTTTCAGCTTTCTCCCAGTTTTCTATGCTACCTATGTATTTATCAGGAGTTTCAGGGTCTCTTAACGAAACTTGAGCAGTAAAGTTTTCAAACCCTAAAGACCCAAAAACATAAAGCACTAAATCAATTACATTTTTAAACTCTGCATCCAACTGATCGGGTGTGCAAAACAGATGTGCATCATCTTGAGTAAATCCTCTTACCCGAGTTAAACCATGTAACTCACCACTTTGCTCATATCTATAAACAGTTCCAAATTCAGCATAACGCTTCGGCAAATCTTTATAACTCCATTGTGAATTATTATAAATTTCGCAGTGATGCGGACAATTCATCGGTTTTAATAAAAACTCTTCATCTTCTTTAGGCGTTTTAATCGATTGAAAACTATCAGCACCATATTTTTCATAATGACCAGAAGTAACATAAAGCTCCTTTTGCCCAATATGAGGCGTCATAACCATTTCGTATCCCGCTTTCTTTTGCGCAGCCTTTAAAAAGTTTTCTAATCGTTCACGTAATGCAGCACCTTTTGGCAACCATAAAGGCAAGCCAGCGCCTACTTTTTTAGAAAACGCAAACAATTCTAATTCTTTACCAAGCTTTCTATGGTCACGTTTTTTAGCTTCTTCTAATAATTCCAAATACTCAGTCAGGTCTTTTTGCTTAGGAAACGAAATACCATAAACACGCGTAAGTTGTGGATTATTCTCATTACCTCTCCAATAAGCTCCAGCAACGCTTAATATTTTGACAGCTTTTATAATCCCCGTGTTTGGAATATGGCCACCACGACACAAATCAGTAAATGTAGAATGATCGCAAAAAGTAATCGTACCGTCTTCAAGATTAGAAATCAATTCTGTTTTAAACTCATTACCTTTATATAACGATAATGCCTCTGCTTTTGTAGCAGCATGCATTTTAAAATCATGCTTTCCACGCGCAATCTCCAACATCTTATCCTCAATAGCCTTAAAGTCTTTTTCCGATACTATGTGCTCACCAAAATCTACATCATAATAAAATCCATTTTCAATCGCTGGTCCAATAGTGAGTTTCACTCCTTTATATAGTTCCTCAATAGCCTGAGCTAACACGTGTGCAGACGAATGCCAAAAAGCATTTTTCCCTTCACTATCATTCCAAGTATATAAAACCAACGAACCATCCGTCGTTAAAGGCGTAACAGTTTCCACTTTTGTACCATTAAAACTTGCCGAAATCACATTTCTGGCAAATCCTTCACTAATGCTCTTAGCAACATCCATAGGTGTAACGTTCGCTTCAAACGACTTTACACTTTCATCAGGTAATGTTATATGTATCATTAAAATAAATTAAATTCAGGCTGCAAAGATAGTAGTATAAACAAATAGATACAATATATATGTAGGTATAATTTTTAACTGATAAATATTTTGGGCGTTCCGCTCAAATGGCGGGTCGGGCTTTTGGTTACAATCTTTTTGGGAAGGGGCTAGGGGTTATGTTTAGAGTTTCTTTATATAAGGT
>JBNMNO010000110.1:0-7976 GCA_051275695.1 Mariniflexile sp. | reverse complement strand
TTTATGGCGAACTGATTTGATACTTTTTGTCTTATATTTAATCGAGGCTCAATTAATGCCTTTTCAAATTTTTGAAAATAATTAACCCTAACTCCCATTCTAAAAAAAGTGCTGCCTTTGTTAAATTCAATTTGAGTGTAAATAGCATGATTTAATAACACGTCTTTTTTGGTTTTATCGTACGATGGCCTTGTGACTGTCGTTTCATTTAATATGCCAGTTTCATTAAATTGGTACCCATTTAAAAGTGATATAAAATTATTAAATTTATAATACGTATTAAGTTTAAACCCGGTTTCTAAAACTTCATTTGTTTGTGTTAATAACTGATTGGATTCTATTCTAAAATCATCAGCATCTACATTATACTTTGAAAAATATGTTGCGAAATGCGTACTAAATTTTGTATTCCAATTAGCAATCCAATGCCCCCCAAGTCCTATATTCTTCTGCGATAAATTACTGGATTTAGACGCTGTTTCATTGGTAGAATCTGTGATGCTTTCATTGTAATCTAATCTATTATTTATAGCAATAACATTCGCTCTAAACTTATGGTTCTCGTTTAAATCAAACAATAATTTAGCGGTATAATCATAAAAAACAAAATCGGATGTTGTTGTTTGATTTTCTACATACTCACTATTGGTTTTAATATCGCTATCCTGAAAACTTCTATCGAAATAATTATTATAGGTTGGCGTATTAAAAGCATCTGTAATAGATCTACGCCCTGATACATGAAATTCTAAATTTTTTGTAATAGGAATTTCTAAAAAGGCATCAGCACTAATAAGATTTATACCCGCCCCTCCTGAAATTTTACCCACCAATTCATTTTTGGTAAACATATTTATAGTACTTGAAACACCATCACTAAACTCACTGCTCGTGCCATTTTTAGTAACAATAACTTTGTTGGTAAGGTTAGGATTGTAAGCCGAAATTAATCCAAAAAAGTGACCTGAATGATACATTTTAATCCCGTCCCAAAGTATCAGGTTTTGATCGTTGGTACCGCCTCTAACATTAATATTTGCTATACTTTCGTTGGCACTTTCTACTCCGGGAAGCACTTGTATGGATTGAAGAATATCTGGCTCGGTTAATCCTGGTAACAATCCAAATGCTTTCGTATTTAAAACCGTACTTCCATCTACTAATTTTTGAAAACCTGTTGTTAAAAATTTAGTTATTAATACTTGGTTTAATGCTTCTTTATTTTCAATTAATTCAAATTGATAACAATCATTAGTATCTGAAAAAAAATCTTTTGGGCTTATTTGCAGACTTTTAAAGCCAAGGTATGAAATAGTAATTATGGCGTTTAGAGGCACTTCCCCTAACTCAAACTTTCCGGTTTTGTTTGTAATTACACCTTTATTCGTATTATTTAGAACTACTGAAGCACCATATAAAGGCTCTTTGTTTTCAGAAGTGATTACAAAACCACACATTGAAATGCTTTTATCAATAACAGACACCGTTATATACCTATTGTCTAAGATTTTAAAATTTAATAAGCTTTTAGAATTCAGATATTCTATAGTTTGCTGAAGGTTATAGCCTGATGTTGGTTCCACTATAAAAACATTAGCAACATCATTAAACGCGTAAGAAAATTTAACGTCAAACTTTTGTTCTACCACAGTAATAATTTCAGTTAGTGGTTTTTTGTTTGCATTATTTTGACCATAACAGAAATTAACCAGACACAATCCTACATAAAAAATCCATTTATTGGTCTTCATAGTTGTAAAATGTAACATTATTACCTTCAATTTTATAACTTAATTTTAAAGGAATAGTGATTGATTGTAAGGCTATATTTCTATCCTTATGTGTAAATGTTCCCGTAAACAATTGAGAATCGTCCACGTCCCCCAGGGTAACGTATAAATTATACTGTCTTTCCAATTCACTTACAACTTGTTTTAACGGGATTTTTTCAAAGCTAGATTCGGCTTCCGTCCAAGACGGATTTACTGCATAAAAATCTTCAATATTTTCAATAACTCCATTTACAACTCGAAACGATTTTCCTTTAGAAAGTTTGACGGTTTTATTATTAAAAGTAACAGCAACTAATCCTTCATAACATTGTACCTCAAAATAATTGTCACGTTCTTTTACATTAAATTGGGTTCCTAAAACCTGAATCGTTCCAGCATCGGTTGTTACGGTAAATTTTTTTCCTTTGCTCACTTTAAAAAAGGCTTCACCATTCAGTTCAAGATCTCTTTTGTTCTTCCACTTTTTTTTGTTGAATTTCAATTTTGAAGCGGCATTTAAACTAACTTCAGAATTATCGGGCAATGTGAAGGTTTCGTTTTGTGCTGTTTGCGTTTCAAAAACTATTTCATTATTGAATAACAAAAAATAAGATGTAGTAAGCGTAACTAGTAAAATAGCAGCCACCTTCATAAACGTTTTAAAATTAAGAGGAATAATTTTAGCTTCTTTTTTAGTAAACTTTCTTTCCTTAAAATTAGCTAATGCCTTTTCTGCATCTACTTTAGGCGCTTCCATTTGTTTTGCATAAAAAGCTATTTTATTAAGAGTTTCAACGTTTTCAGATTGTTTTAAATCTTTTGTGTCTTGCTCTGTAAGCTCATTATTAAACCACTTTAATATGTTATTTTCATTTTTCATTTTTTTCCTTTCATATACAAGACAACTTAAAAGCTATTTACCCTACCCTACAATTAAATATTTTCTATATGTTCTCGAAGAATTTTTAAAGCACCAGACATTCTTTTTTCAATAGCTTTTTGAGACACATCCAATAATTCGGCTATTTCTCTGTACTTTTTCCCTTCTATTCTATTTAATAGAAATACTTCACGCTGCGATTCTGTTAATAATGAAATGGCGTTTTGCAGCTTCTTTTTAAATTCTTCCTCTTCTAAAATATATTCAGGATTTTCATTTGTTCTATCTAAATAGGGTGATGCCTTTGCATACTCCATTACCACCTTCTTGTGTTTAATTGTATTTAGAAACAAATTGTTTATCGTAGTAAACAAATACGTTTTGGCTTTTGTGAAATCTATTTTGGAACAATTTTCCCATATTTTAGAAAAAGCATCTTGAACAAAATCTAAAGCGCCATCTTTATCCCCACATTTATAATAGGCAAAATTACTAGCAGATTGCGCATGCTCCAGATAAAAAGTGTTAAAATAGGCTTCTTCACAAAGTTTATTGTCGTTATTAATCATTTAAAAATCTGTTTTTAGGGGAGTCTGTATTATTCACATCTGCAAAAGTAGGGTAAATTTATTGGGCATAAGAAGATTAAAACGCATTACCATATATCTATAAATTGGTTTTAAAACCATAGAAATCATTCTAAAGGTTATTTTAACTTTATCCATTTTAGCCGTTTTAGATTTAATTGTAGATTTTCTTTTTAAAAAAAGGTAGGGTAAAAATAAATGTAGTTGTCTTAGTTATAGAAGGGCGAAAAAGAATCGCTCTGAAAAATTAAAATATTTAAACCCCAAAAAATTATTATTATGAAAAATTTAAAATTTATTACAAGTTTAGTTTTAACTGCCTTATTAACTTTCTCGTCGTGTCAAGATGAAATTGATAATGAGAACGGGCAAAATCCAAACACTAATAACTCAGATTCTCCAACGGCAAGCAACTTAGAACGTTCTTCTAAGTATGATGGAAGTTTTGATGACTTTTTAGATGGTGTTTCATGTTCTTCTATATTATTACCAGTTATTGCAACCGTTAATGGCTCCCAAATAAGTATTATAAGTCAGTCAGATTACCAAACTGTATTAAATATTTTAGGTCAGTTTAACACTGATAACGATACAGTAACATTACAATTCCCATTATCGGTTAGATTAAGTAATTATACCGAAGTTGTTGTTGCAAATCAAGGTGAATACAACACTCTTATTGATGCGTGTGAAGCTACTGAAGCTGCTGGAGAAGATGCTATATCGTGCTTAGATATTGATTTTCCGATAACTATTTTAACCTATAGTTTAAACTTGGAACAAACCGGAAGCCTAGTTATTGAAACCGAACAACAATTATATGCATACATGAATAATATAGACAACACCGAATTGTTTGCTGTAAATTATCCTATTACGGCTACTTTATCAGACAATACATCCGTTACTATCTCAAGCGATTTGGATTTACAGGCTAGCATTAATAATTGTTTAGGTATTGAAGACGCCGAAGCCCAAGCTGAAAACGAAGCCACCAATTTGAAAACAATTTTAGTAGATGGTTTATTTAAAGTGCAAACTTTTATAGACGGTGGTGTAAATACAGCAAACAGTTATTCTGAATATACCATCGATTTTGCAAACGATTTATCATGTGTAGCAGAAAACGCCGTAAACTCTGCTGCTCAAGATGTTCAAGGTACTTATGAAGTAACCTCTGAAACCGAAGTGTATTTAAATCTAACTTTTACAGGAAACGCGACATTTAATTTATTAAATAAAAACTGGGAAGTAACAAGTTTTAGCAACACAACTATTTCACTAAAAAGTACAACTAATGCTGCAGTAACACTGGTATTGTCCCAAATTTAGTGTCTACTTGATTTTTGGTTGGTTACCATGATGGTAGTATGGAACGGCTGTTGGTTTATCTAACGGCCGTTTTTTAAAAAAATATATAAGATGAAAAAAATAATAACATTCCTATTGGTTTTGATTTTTTTGGTTTCTTGCTCCAAAGATGATGCTTCTGAAACTAATAATGTAAACACGGTAAACACAAAATCAGCAAATCAAAAAGCTACTGGAAGTTCCTCAAACGATTTATTATCTGATACTAAATTTAAAAGTATGATAATTGAATTGGTTTATGTTGAAGGCTTTGAGCCTACTCAAAATAGCATAAACAACTTGGTTAATTTTTTAAACTCCCTAACGTTTAAATCTGCTGGTATAACTGTTGAAAAAAGAGCCATTGCTTCTCCAGCAAATTCTCCATATACCAATCAAGAAATTATGGCTATTGAAGACGCTAATCGCACTAAATACAACTCCAGTGATCAAATAGCTGTTTGGGCTTTTTTCGCTGATGGTGAATCTGAAACCAATACCAATTCTGGAATCGTTTTGGGAACAGCTTACAGAAACACTTCGTTTGTAATTTATGAGGAAACCATTCAAGATTTAAGCGATAGCCCTTTTGAACCCAATAGAACCGTTTTGGAAACAACCGTAATAACCCATGAATTTGGTCATATACTTGGTCTTACCAATTTAGGGGCAAATATGGTTATGAACCATGAAGATACAGCCCATCCCAAACACTGTAATGCTGAAAATTGCCTCATGTTTTGGGCTGCCGAAAGTGGCTCAGGGTTAAGTAATTTAATGGGTGCTACTACTGCTCCTCAACTAGACTCACATTGTATGGCCGATTTAAAAGCAAATGGAGGCAAATAAATAATCAAAGTATAAACAAAACACATATTCAAAATGAAATCAATATTCAAAATCATATTCATATTTACTATGGCATTTTCAACAAATGCCCAAACACAAAAATCACACACAGGACTTAAAGGAGGCTACAATTTATCGGCTGTAAGTTTTGATGGGGAAACCGAAACTGGACAAAGACATTCATTTCATATAGGTTTTTATGGCGAATCGTTTTTATCAAAAAGTGTTGCGTTGCAAGTAGAATTAGTTTACTCACAACAGGGTTACGAATTAAAAGATAATGATGGAACCTTTACCCAAAAATTAGATTATGTAAACCTCCCATTAATGCTAAAACTTTACCCAGATAAAGCATTCTTTTTAGAAGTTGGTCCGCAGATAGGTTTAACAGTTTCACACAAGGAAGCGTTTAACGGTGACTTTAGTCTTTTTAATACCTCGCAAGAATTCGACCCAAATAGTTTTGATTGGGGAATGAACTTCGGCGCTGGTTTTAAAACCGAATCTGGCGTTTCATTAGGCGTAAGATACCATCTGGGGTTAGGAAGTGTTTATAATGAAGGCAGTCCTAAAAACAGAGTTTGGCAATTCTCAATTGGATTTGATTTTTAAAACGCAACGAAGACACCCTAAAAACTATTACCAATTATTTTTTTTATTGAAAGTTGTTAAAGTTTATTTTTTTAACAATTTAATTAGAAATCTAGTAGGGTAAAAAACTTTTCAATTGTCTTACTATTGAACGCTACATGATAGCGCATTAATAATCTAAAATTTAAAGTTATGAAATTAATTAAAGCATTAGTATTCATTTTAGTACTAGGAGTTTCATTTATAACAAAGGCACAAGAAACTAAAAACCCTGATGAAAAAACAATTGACAAAGAGACCTATTATCAAAAAAGAGCCTTAGAAGATGCTCAATACGAACAACAATTCATCGCTGAAACTAAAACTGAAGGAGAAACATTTTGGAAAGACCAAAAACAATACGAGAATGATTTAAAGCAAAGCGACAAAAAAGCATATAGAGCTTATATGAAAGGCAAAAAAGATGCCTACCAAAGTCATTACGCCCATTGTAATAATCACTGTAACCATAGTGATTATTATTATCATCACGCCTCATTTTATTACTACAGGTATGACGGAAATTATTACGAAAGATCGCCTCGTAGAAACACCATGAGTATAGGAACACGAGTTAATACCCCTAGTGTGAGTTTAGGATTATTCTAATTTAATATAAAACCTATTTACATAAAAAAAGAGGCTGTCATTATTAGACAACCTCTTCTTTTTTAAAAAATCATAATGCTTATTAAGCGTCAATCTTAGCATAAACAGCATTCTTTTCAATAAATTCTCTACGAGGTGGTACTTCATCACCCATTAACATTGAGAAAATTCTATCCGCTTCCGTACCGTTATCTATTTGTATTAAACGCATGGTTCTAAACTCAGGATTCATCGTGGTATCCCAAAGTTGTTCTGCATTCATTTCTCCAAGTCCTTTATAACGCTGAATGCTTACACTTCCACCAAATTCTTCTGCTATTGTATCACGCGCTTTATCACTCCAAGCATATGCTTTCTTTTGTCCCTTTTTTACAAGATATAAAGGAGGCGTAGCGATATAAATATGCCCAGCTTCAATGAGCTCTTTCATATATCTAAAGAAGAAGGTTAAAATCAAGGTAGAAATGTGGCTACCATCAATATCGGCATCACACATAATAACCACTTTATGGTAACGTAATTTAGAAAGGTTTAAGGCTTTACTATCTTCTTCGGTTCCAATGGTAACCCCTAAAGCAGTAAAAATATTTTTAATCTCTTCGTTTTCAAAAACCTTATGAGTCATGGCTTTTTCAACATTCAAAATTTTTCCACGAAGTGGAAGAATGGCTTGAAATGCTCTATCACGCCCTTGCTTTGCTGTCCCACCTGCCGAATCTCCCTCTACAAGGAACACTTCACATTTTGAAGGATCTTGTTCAGAACAGTCACTTAATTTTCCAGGCAAACCACCCATACTCATTACAGATTTACGCTGTACCATTTCGCGGGCTTTTTGAGCTGCGTGACGTGCTTGAGCTGCAAGAATTACTTTTTGTACTATTATTTTAGCATCATCTGGATGCTCTTCTAAATAATCAGTTAGCATTTCAGATACCGCCTGACTTACAGAGGCAGAAACCTCTCGATTACCTAATTTCGTTTTAGTTTGCCCTTCAAATTGAGGCTCCTGAACTTTTACCGAAATAATAGCTGTTAATCCTTCACGGAAATCATCACCGGCAATTTCGAATTTTAAATTTTTTAATAAACCCGATTCATCTGCATACTTTTTAAGCGTCATAGTTAAACCACGACGGAAACCAGCTAAATGTGTTCCTCCTTCATGGGTATTAATGTTATTTACATACGAATGTAAATTTTCAGCATACGATGTATTATAAATCATGGCAACCTCAACCGGAACGCCATTTTTTTCACCTTCAAAATTAATAACATCACGCATTAAAGGTTCGCGAG
>JBNMNO010000109.1:0-7985 GCA_051275695.1 Mariniflexile sp. | reverse complement strand
CAGGAAAGATGCGCGAATGGGATCTCTGTGCGTGTTAGAGTGACAACTGATACAAACAGCGACATCAGCGCCGTCAAGACCATCAGTACCTGCAAGACCATCAGTGCCGTCAAGACCGTTAACACCATCTTGCCCATCAGCACCTGCTGGTCCAATTAATGTGTCGGTAGTACATTGAAAAAACATAAAACTTGACACAACCAGAATCAAGTTTAGTATTAGTTTGAAATTTTTCATAATAACTGTATTTGATATTTTTATTTAAAATCTTGCCGTAAAATTATGTAACAAAAAAGGCACAAAACATGATTAAAGTCATGTTTAAAAAATTTTATATTAAAAAAACGGAATAATTATATTTTTTATTAATTGCTGTTTTCAACCCATAAGTTTCACAGGCTTATTTTTTAGTTTATTAATAGGGTTAATAATTAAACAGGCTTAAAATTTCTGGTCGGGTATATGCAGTAGCCCACTCATTCCTTCTGTGCCGAGGAAGTTCCTTTCAAAAAGCTAGGGTTGGTATTTAGTTTATAAAAGAAAGTTTTATTTATAAAAAATCAGCTCCATAATTTGTTTAAAACTCTTTATAACTTTAACTATTAAAAGTGATATAATTCTGTATTTTTATAAACTTCGTTTGCGATTTCTAAACGACTAAACGCCATACAAATAAACATATAGAATGTATTTAATTTTTGATACTGAAACCACTGGTTTACCTAAACGTTGGGATGCACCCATTACAGATACGGATAATTGGCCGCGATGTATTCAAATTGCATGGCAATTACACGATGGATTAGGGAACTGTATTGAGCATCAGGATTATTTGGTTCAGCCAGATGGATTTAATATTCCGTATGATGCCGAAAAAATTCACGGCATTTCTACCGAATTAGCACAAGAACAGGGTATTCCGTTGGCTGAGGTTCTAGAAAAGTTTAATGAAGCGTTAAGTAAAACCAAGTTTGTTGTTGGTCAAAATGTGAAGTTCGATTTAAACATTATGGGTGCTGAATTTGTGAGAGGCGGCGTTGTAAACTCTTTGCAAGAATTGCCAGTTTTAGACACTTGTACAGAGCATACTGCCAGTTTATGTCAGATTTCTGGAGGGCGTTACGGGAAATTTAAGTTACCAACACTTACTGAGTTACATGAGTTTTTATTCAAGAAACCATTTTCGGAAGCACATAATGCGACGGCCGATGTGGAGGCAACCACACGTTGCTTTTTTGAGTTGCTACGTTTGGAATCATTTACCAAAGAACAATTAGAAGTTCAGCCTGATTATTTTATAAATTTTAGAGAATCCAATCCTGGCGAAATTAAGCTTATAGGATTAAAGCATATCAACCTTAAAAATGAAAGTGCTAAAATTCGTGAACGCCTTAAAAGTGTTCAGGTTGAAATCATTTCTACGGAAGAGATTAAGCAAAATGTATCCGATTTAAAAGCTGTAGATTTTGCACATCTTCATAACCATTCGCAATTTTCGGTGTTACAATCTACCATTAGTATTACCGATTTAGTCGCTGCAGCAGCGGAACACCGTATGCCAGCTGTTGCATTAACAGACCATGCCAACATGATGGGCGCTTTTCACTTTGTGAAAGCAGTAAGTAGTCATAATAAATCGGTAAAAACAAAAAATGAGGCCGCTATTGAAAAGGGAGAAACGCCAACTGCCCTGGAAATAAAACCCATAATTGGTTGTGAATTTTTTGTTTGCGAAGACCATGCAGATAAAACCAGAAAAGACAATGGGTATCAAATTGTATTCTTAGCAAAAAACAAAAACGGCTATCATAATCTGGCTAAATTATCGTCGCTAGCGTTTGTTGACGGGTTTTATTATTTACCAAGAATTGACAGACAATTAGTTGAAAAATATAAAGACGATTTAATTGTTTTAACAGGAAGTTTATATGGCGAAGTACCAAGTAAGGTATTAAATGTGGGCGAAAATCAGGCAGAAGAAGCGCTAATTTGGTGGAAAGACATGTTTGGTGACGATTTGTATGTTGAGATAATGCGACACAATCAAGAAGATGAAAATCGCGTCAACCCGGTGTTAATTGAACTTTCCAAAAAGCATAATGTTAAATTAGTCGCCACCAATAACACGTACTACTGTAAAAAAGAAGATGCCAATGCTCATGATATTTTATTGTGTGTAAAAGATGGTGAAAAGCAGGCAACGCCTATTGGTCGTGGTCGGGGCTATCGTTACGGGTTGCCCAATCAGGATTATTATTTTAAGTCTCCTGAAGAGATGAAAGCACTCTTTAAAGATGTGCCCGAGGCCATTAGTAATATCCAGGAAGTTGTTGATAAAGTGGAAACTTACGAGTTGGCTAGAGAGGTTTTGCTTCCAGCGTTTGATATACCTGAGGCGTTTAAAAATCAAGAGGATGTAGAAGATGGAGGCAAGCGAGGTGAAAATGCATATTTACATCATTTGGCTTATGTGGGTGCTAAAAAGCGCTATCCTGATTTAACAGACGATATTAAAGAACGTCTTGATTTTGAGTTGAGTGTTATTAAAAATACAGGATATCCTGGGTATTTTTTAATTGTTGAAGATTTTATTCGCGAAGCCCGAAATATGGATGTGTCGGTGGGTCCGGGTCGTGGATCTGCCGCTGGTTCGGTGGTAGCCTATTGCCTTTGGATAACCAATATAGACCCCCTAAAATACGATTTGCTTTTTGAGCGTTTCTTGAATCCAGACCGTGTGAGTATGCCCGATATCGATATCGATTTTGATGATGAAGGTAGAAGTCGAGTTATGGATTACGTTATCAATAAATATGGCAGTAATCAGGTAGCACAAATTATTACTTATGGTACGATGGCTGCAAAATCGTCCATTCGCGATACCGCACGTGTTTTAGACTTACCGTTGTTTGATGCCGATAGAATTGCCAAATTAATTCCAACCATGTCCAAACTGAATAAGATTTTCGGTTTAAGTGAAAAGGAATTGAGTAGTAAATTTAGGGCTGAAGATTTAGAAAAGGTCAATCAGCTTTTAAATATTTCTGAAGGAAGTGATCTAGAAGCGGAAACTGTAAATCTTGCTAGAATATTGGAGGGTTCTGTGCGTAATGTAGGGATTCATGCCTGCGGCGTTATTATTACACCAGATGATATTACCAAATTCGTTCCCGTGGCTACGGCCAAAGACTCCGATTTATATGTCACTCAGTTTGATAACTCGGTCGTAGAAGAAGCGGGTTTATTAAAAATGGATTTCCTGGGATTAAAAACCTTGACCTTAATTAAGGATACCGTTAAAATAGTAAAAGCAAAACATGACATTTTGCTGGACCCAGATATTTTTCCTTTAGATGATGAAAAAACCTATCAGTTATTCCAAAAAGGAGAAACGGTTGGTGTGTTCCAATATGAGTCCCCAGGAATGCAAAAACATCTTAAAGATTTAAAACCCACTGTTTTTGAAGATTTAATTGCCATGAATGCCTTGTACCGCCCAGGACCGATGGAGTACATACCAAGTTTCGTTCGCAGAAAACATGGCGACGAAACTATTGCGTATGATTTGCCGGCTATGGAAGAGTATCTTAAAGAAACCTACGGTGTTACGGTGTATCAAGAGCAGGTGATGCTATTGTCTCAAAAATTGGCTGGATTTACAAAAGGTGAAGCCGATGTGCTCCGAAAAGCCATGGGAAAAAAGCAAATTGCGGTACTTGATAAAATGAAACCTAAGTTTGTAGAGCAGGCGAGTGCTAATGGGCACGATGCAAAAATTCTTGAAAAAATATGGAAAGACTGGGAAGCTTTTGCAAGTTATGCGTTTAACAAATCGCATTCTACCTGTTACGCGTGGATTGCCTACCAAACAGCTTATTTAAAAGCGCATTATCCTGCCGAATATATGGCGGCGGTACTGTCTAATAATATGAACGATATCAAGCAGGTTACCTTCTTTATGGAAGAATGTAAACGTATGAAGCTGGATGTATTAGGGCCAGATGTAAATGAGTCTTTTTACAAGTTTTCAGTAAATAAAGACAATGCAGTGCGGTTTGGCATGGGCGCTATAAAAGGCGTTGGCTATGGTGCGGTGGTAACCATCGTCGATAATCGTAAAAAAGATGGTCATTATAAATCCATTTTCGATTTTGCTAAACGCATTGATTTGCGAGCGGCCAATAAAAAAGCATTCGAAAATTTAGTATTAGCTGGAGGTTTTGACGGTTTTAAAGAAACACACAGAGCTCAATATTTTCATAATGATGGCGATGGCATTACTTTTTTAGAGAAGGCGATTCGCTACGGCGCAAAGCATCAGGAAAACGAGAATTCGGCACAGGTAAGTTTGTTTGGTGATGCGAGCGATGTTCAAATAGCAGAACCACTAGTGCCTCCTTGTGAAGAGTGGGGTACTATGGGTAAATTGGCTCGTGAAAAAGAGGTGGTAGGAATCTATATTTCGGGGCATCCGTTGGATGATTTTAAAATAGAAATGAACACATTTTGCAATGCGAGTTTAGCTTTGTTTAGAGATTTGGAGGGGTATGTAAATAGAGAACTTGTTTTTGGAGGCGTGGTGACCGATGTGCAACATCGAGTGAGTAAGCAAGGAAAAGGATGGGCTATGTTTACAGTTGAAGATTACACCGATAGTTTTGAATTCCGCATTTTTGGTGAAGAATACTTGAAGTTCAGGCACTTTTTAATGCAAAACAATTTTGTGTTTGTTAAATCCTTTATTCGAGAAGGTTGGATAAATAAGGATACTGGTAAAAAAAGTGAACCAAGGCTGCAATTTAATAGCTTCCAATTACTGCATGATGTAATGGAAAATTATGCAAAGAAACTGTCTATACAAATTGATATTGAGGATTTAAAGGAAGATAAAATATTGAAGTTGAAAGCGTTATTGCATATGCACCCTGGTAACCAGATGCTTAATTTTGTGGTTTATGACAACAAAGAACAAATAAAGTTGAGCATGCCTAGTAGAAAGCAAAAAGTAAAGGTGTCTCAAGAATTGTTGGATGAACTAGGGAATGAAAATGTGATGTTTAAATTGAATTAATTCCAATACAAGCAGGGAACCTAAACTATAGAAACCTAAAATTTAGTTGGGAATAATGCCTTTGCGCAAAGGATTGAGCCATTGTTGGAGCTCCTCGCAGAGAGCGACTTGCGAAAGCCTGTTTTATGCGCCCAAAAAATTATAATAGCACAAAACAATATGAGTATAAAGAAAACAAATTGTTACCTTGTAAGCTTTAGAGGATTTTTTGACTAATTTTGTGTAATTAATTTAGATTACGAATTAAAATATAAATATTATGGCATTAGAAATAACAGATGCAACGTTTGAAGAAACAGTATTAAAAAGTAGTAAACCTGTATTGGTTGATTTTTGGGCCGCTTGGTGTGGACCATGTAGAATGGTTGGACCTATTATTGAACAAATTAGCGATGAATATGAAGGTAAAGCTGTTGTTGGTAAAGTAGATGTAGATGCAAACCAAGAATTTGCGGCAAAATATGGTGTGCGTAACATACCTACGGTTTTGGTTTTTCAAAATGGTGAGGTTGTTGGACGTCAAGTTGGTGTTGCACCAAAAAACGCATATACAGAAGCGATAGACGCGCTTTTATAGTGGATATAGAAAAAGAAAACTAAAAAGGTTTGCCATTATGGTAAACCTTTTTTTTATTTTAGATGAAAAATTAAATAAGATGAGTGATAAAATAAAAGTGCAAGATGCTATTGATAAAAAATTATTAGAGCAACGTAAAGTGTTTTTGTGGGGACAGGTTGATGATAGATCTGCAAAACATGTGATTGACAGACTAATGTATTTAGATACTTTAGAAACCAAAGACATCCATTTATATATTAATAGTCCCGGCGGTTATGTAACCTCTGGATTTGCTATTTATGACTGTATAAAATCTTTAAAAAGTGATGTTTCTACCATTTGTACCGGTTTTGCTGCATCCATGGGTTCTATAATATTATCGGCAGGAAAAAAAGGCAAACGATTTATTCAACCACATGCTCGGGTTATGATTCATCAACCAAGTGGTGGTGCTCAAGGACGTGCAAGTGATATTGAGATAACTGCTAAGGAGATTATTAAAACCAAAGAGTTAAGTGCTCAAATTTTAGCCGATAATTGCGGACAAACCTTAGAAAAAGTAATGAAAGATTTTAATCGCGATCATTGGTTGGGTGCTGAAGAATCTGTTGCTTACGGGATTGTTGATACTGTTTTGGTTTAATAATTAAGACCACAGATTAAAGAAAAGTGATGTTTTTTACTAGTAAGAATCAAGGCTTTAATCTTGAAGTATATAGTGAAGCGGTTTAGCATCTAAAAAAAATGAATTTACAGCAGGAACTCAATAAAGCAGAAGGTTTTAAAAACCTGGAACTACTTGCAAAACAAGTGGTAGAGGGTTTTATTGCAGGGATGCATAAGAGTCCGTTTCATGGGTTTTCGGCAGAATTTGCTGAACACAAAATTTATAATAAAGGTGAAAGTACGCGCCATATAGATTGGAAATTATTTGCAAAAACAGAGAAACTTTATACGAAGCGTTACGATGACGAAACCAATTTAAGGTGTCATATTATAGTCGATAATAGCAGTTCTATGCATTATCCAGAAATGCGATCATTTTCTATTGATAATCTTAATAAAATTGCGTTTTCTGTTTTGGCTGCTGCCTCATTGATGCAGATTTTAAAAAAGCAGCGGGATGCGGTTGGTTTAAGTATTTACAGCGATGATTATGATTATTACGCGCCAGAAAAAGGGAGTGAGCGCCATCATCAAATGTTGCTAAGTCGTTTAAGTGAAACGGTAGTTTCTAAACATATAAGTAAGCAAACTGAGACTTATAAGTATTTGCATGAAATAGCAGAAAAAATTCATAAACGCTCGATGATTTTTTTGTTTACTGATATGTTTCAAACTTCGGAGAATGAAGCTAAATTGTTTGAAGCACTTCGACATTTAAAATATAATAAGCACGAAGTGATATTGTTTCATGTATTTGATAAGCAAAAGGAATTAAATTTTGACTTTGATAATAAGCCAAAACGATTTGTGGATGTTGAAACAGGGGAATTTATTAATTTGTATAGCGATACTATTAAAGAGAATTATAGCCATGCCGTATATAATTATTTTGATGCTTTAAAATTAAAATGTTTGCAGTACAAGATTAAATATGTAGAGGCCGATGTTAATGAAAATTTTAATAACATCCTCACAACGTACATGATAGAACGTCAAAAGTTTGTTTGATAAAAATGTTTTTAAAAAAAGCAAAAAAACATTTGAGATATAAAAAAAGGCGTGTATATTTGCAACCGCAATAAAGCAACGGTCTGGTAGTTCAGTTGGTTAGAATGTCGCCCTGTCACGGCGAAGGTCGCGGGTTCGAGTCCCGTCCAGACCGCGAAAATTGCTAAAAAGCTCTGAGAAATTAGGGCTTTTTTCGGCAATTATTAAGACGTTGTGTTGTTCCTAGAGGAATCTAGGAAGTAGTTTACCAGAGTAATTTGGTATTCCAATGAGAAGCTTTCCTTTTTTCTTTATAGAAAATCGGGATGCTTTTTTGTTTTAGGGCTATTTCCTCTAAATAAGGTATACTTTCAGGTATACATAAAATAGTCTAGGTACACCCTATTTGTTTCTAGAATGCATCTTGTTTCTGGGTGGTTCAAGTTTTTGTATTAAATAAACTTCTAAAGCAGCGGCTAAGAAAAAACTATCCTTTGAAAATGGTAGAGTAATAATAGCTGTGACGTCTTTAACAGTAGGAGTGTAGGATTGGTTTGTGCTATTGTAATTTTCACGGATCAAAAGTAAAACTTGGGGACAAAGTTGATAATTCATAGATTTGAATAAATTTTAAAACTCAAAACTTAGCCTTGGACATCACAATAGCCAAATACTTTTTGCCTGAGGGAATATTAGATTATT
>JBNMNO010000108.1:0-8093 GCA_051275695.1 Mariniflexile sp. | reverse complement strand
TTATAAATTTATTAAAGAATAATGTATTAATAACTGAATTAATAGCAAATTTAAATAGTACATAACCGGAATCTTATTCTCTCCCGATTATTTTGCAAGAAGATTTCGGTTATTTTTTTTTAATACGTTTTAACCCAAAGATAAGCACTTAGCTAAAAAACAGTCCTATTACTTTATGATAACAACTTGCAAACTAATAAAACATTTTTTTCTCTACAGTCTTGTTGTTCTTTTCTGTTCATGTGTTAATAATAAATCAAGTCGTAATTTATTGGCAAAAACAGATCCAACAGAAAACGCCAAACCAAACATTATTGTTATTCTAGTAGATGATGCTGGTTATGTCGATTTTGGGTTTATGGGCAGTGAAGATTTAGAAACGCCACATATAGACAATTTAGCTAAAGCCGGTGTTATGTTTACAGATGCCCATGTAAGCGCTACGGTTTGTGCGCCTTCAAGAGCTGGACTTTTGACAGGTAAGTACCAGCAGCGTTTTGGTTTTGAGGCCAATGGCACGGGGTTTGGCGATTCAGGAGATATTGGATTATCAAACGATGTGGTAACCATGGCAGATGTTTTTCAGAAAAATGATTATAAAACCATCGCCATTGGCAAATGGCATTTAGGCGCTACACCAACAGATCATCCCAATAAAAGAGGGTTTGATGAATTTTATGGGTTTTTAGCAGGCGGACGCTCTTATTTTCCAATAAAGAACCCTTCAGAAGAGCTCATGCTGCAACAAAACGGAAAACGTGTGCTATTTGATGGATATTTAACAGATGTTTTGGGTGATCGCTCTGTGAGCTTTGTTGAAGAAAACAAAGACCAACCCTTTTTTATGTATTTAGCCTATAATGCGGTGCATACCCCTATGGAAGCCAAAGAAAATGATCTTAAAAAATATAAAAACCATCCCAGACAGCACTTAGCGGCCATGACCTGGTCGTTAGACCAAAATATTGGTAAACTTCGTAGTAAATTAAAGGCGTTAGGAATTTTGGATAATACGCTTATTTATTTTTTAAGTGATAATGGTGGTGCCCATAACAATAGTTCAAAAACGGGCCCTTTAAAAGGCTGGAAAGGCAATAAGTTTGAAGGTGGGCATCGTGTGCCTTTTATTGTAAGCTGGCCTGCTAAAATAAAAGCAAACCAGAAATTTGATGGGTTAACCTCTTCATTAGATATTTTTAGTACTTCTTTGGCAGCTGCAGCTATTAATAAAGAAGCCGGCTTGCTTTTAGATGGTGTTGATTTATTACCATACTTGACAGAAGAAACATCTGGAAACCCGCATAGTGAGCTTTATTGGCGTAAACTAGAAGAGTCGGCAGCCCGAATAGGAGATTTTAAACTCATACAATTAAAAGATTTTGGTTCTACCTTGTATAATCTATCTAACGACCTTGGGGAAACTAAAAACCTATCTGAAATAGATTCCGTTACGTTTAATCGATTAACTAAAAACCTGTCTATCTGGGAGTCTAAAATGATGAAGCCGCTTTGGCGTGAGGGAAAACCATGGGAAGATGTTACCTACTATATCCATCAACGATTAATGGAAAATAAAGACGTTTTATATAAAGAACCTTCAAAAGATAAAAAGAGCGCGTCCCATTAAATTTTCCTTGTAAATAAACATAACCCGTTAATTGGTAGCAAACACCAATGATGCTATGCGAATTACTTAAAACCGATATAAAACAATAAATAGCAACATATGAAAAAATATGTTTTAGTACTAGCACTATTAATTTCCTGCCTGAGCTTCGCACAAAACCTAATTATAAATGGAAACTGGGAAGCTACTGGAACCATGTCTGGTGTGCCAACACCATGGATGTCTATAAATCCTACTCA
Organism: Mariniflexile sp.; assembly: GCA_051275695.1. Taxonomy (GTDB): domain Bacteria; phylum Bacteroidota; class Bacteroidia; order Flavobacteriales; family Flavobacteriaceae; genus Mariniflexile. The sequence goes on along the minus strand of JBNMNO010000108.1, from coordinate 6,227 downwards.
AGTGTTAGTGGATGATGTAACCAATTCTAAATGCGGTAATATTAACAATGGTTTTGGTACCATATATCAAGTTTTTACAGTAACCCCAAATGAAACCTATAATGTCGTATTTGATTATAGATGGGTAAGCGGAACCGGAACATACAATATGACCACAAGGATAAAAGATGGCGCTTCTGGCGAAAGTGATTTAGGAACATTGGTTTTAAACACCACAGCAGATATCTGGTATACCGGGTCTTTTTCTTTTACTGCACCAACAGGAGTTACAACGGCGCGCATTGTATTTTTTAAAGATACAGGAAATCGGCCTTTAAGAATGGATAATGTATATATAGCGCCACAAGGTGCCTTACCAAGTTTTGTTGACTCAAATACCCCAATAAATGCCCAACCCATAGGAGTTGCAGGCGATTGGGATTTAGATTTTAGCGACGAATTTAATGATGTAAACATTAATACTTCCAAATGGGTTGTAAGTGTGAGCAATACCTCAAGAGCAGCAAGGCCCAATTTAGGCGTAACGGATTGGTGGTGGAAAGCACAAAACGCTTTTTTAACTGGCACAGGAAATCTTGTTTTAAGAGGCACGAAAGTCGATAATAATACCATGTATTGTGGAAGCGTTGAAAGTAAAAATCTTTATGAACCAACTTATGGCTATTTAGAAGCACGCATACAAATTGCAGAAACTTCCAAAGGCAATCATACGGCGTTTTGGCTTCAAGGTAGTAATCAAGGGAATGTGGATAATTCGGCAACTGATGGTGCTGAAGTTGATATTTTTGAATCTGCTTGGAATACTAATACAACCAAAGCCGTTGTGCATTTTGATGGTTATGGTGCTTTTAAGAAAAACCACACCATCGGATACAATACGCCTAATATCCACACCGGCTATCATGTGTTTGGTTTATATTGGACTTCATCCAGCATGGATATTTATTACGATGGCGTAAAAGTAGTGTCTACAAGCTCAGGAAAACCGTTTCCTTTCACTGTAGACCCTAATGGCTATCCTTTAGTGCCACAAGTACCCGAATGGTTATGGCTTTCGGTTGGTGCCAGTTTTGCAGATGGTGATTTTCAAAGTCAGGCTGTAGGAACCTTATCGGATGCGCTGGTTGATTATGTTCGCGTTTATAAAGCGTCTACGTCCTTAGGACTTGAAAGTTCAAGCATTGATAAAAAATTTCTTTTATATCCCAATCCTGCAAAAAACACAGTCACTATAAAATCTAAAGAAGCTAATTATGCGCTTAAAGTATTTGATTTAAATGGAAGAGTTATAATGAGTACTAAAGAATCAAATGTAGCCAACATCGATGTGAACGCTTTTGCTAAAGGGATGTATGTATTCAAGCTTACTTATAATGAAGCAGTAAAAACCTTTAAAGTAATCGTTAAATAATAACATGGTGAGAAAAACCACTAGCTCTCATTTTAATATGAAGTCAATCAAATTTAAGGTCTTATTTCTATTCCTGTTTTTTATAGGTTATCATGCAATAGCCCATGATTATTATGTGCACCCCATACTTGGAAGTGATACAAATTCAGGAGTATCAATAGAATTTCCTCTAAAATCATTATCCAGTATTTCCAAAATAAAATTGCAACCCGGAGATAGAATATTATTAGCGTCTAATCAAGTCTATAAAAACGGAATGAGTTTAATTGATCAGAATGGAAACAAAGATAATCCCATTCTTATTACGACAGTTAATTGGAATGCATCCGAATCTATAGTACCTGCAATTATAGATTTTAAAGGAGAGTCTCATGGCATTCTTATTCAAAATTGTAGTTATATTGAAGTGTCAAATGTAAAATTAACTGCAAACGGGTTTTTTAATGATGATGCCAATCAAAAAATGAGATGTGGTCTATTGGTGACTAATAATGGTTCCTCTTTGATGGAACATATTGTTATCGAAAACCTTACTATTTATGATGTTTTTTATGAAAACCCAGGGTTTAAAAGAGGAAAAGAAGAAGTTAAAACGGCTAATGGCACACAAAAATACGGTTGGGGCATTCGAATAATGAATAACAATCCTAGCGGCTCAATACATGATATCGAAATTAAAAACTGCACAATTAAGAGTGTTTCACATACCGGAATTAAATTAACGGGGGATTTTAAAACTATGAGTGCTGTAAAAATAACGGGGAATACTTTAGAAAAAACTGGGGGACCAGGAATTCAAATGTCTGGCGTAAAAAATGTATATGTATCTAACAATATAGTTACCCATTCCGGCAGTAACGATGATACCAGAAAATGGGGTCGCGGAAGTGGTTTATGGACTTGGGGTTCATCACATGTTTTAATTGAAAAAAACAAATTTTTATATGCCAATGGCCCTGGAGACTCGGCTGGTGCCCACATTGATTATAATTGCGACCATGTGGTTTTACAATACAATATAAGTGCATACAATGCGGGGGGCTTTTGTGAAATATTAGGAAATAACTATAACTGCGCATACCGTTATAACGTAAGTATTAATGATGGGCATCGGGTTAAGGGTGTGAATGGCGCATTTCAAGAAGGAAAAATTTTATGGTTAAGTGGCTTTCAAGGTGAAAAAAAGAAAAGGAAAGGCCCCGTAAACTCGTATTTTTATAATAATACCGTGTATTCAGACGCCACAATTGTTTCAAAAATAGCCATCGATAATTCCAGTAATGGCATATTAATAGCTAATAATATTTTTTATTTAGAAGGAGATACCAAGGCTGTTTTAGGGGACCAGTATAAGCCAGATACAGTAAGTAGCGCTTTAGCAGAAAATATTTTTTTTGAAAATAATTTGTTTTTGAATACGAACAATTGGCCTAAAGAAATAGGAATAACCGACGCAGCACCTATTATTGGAAATCCCGAATTTGTTAATAAAGGCGGCATGGAAGCAAAGGATTATATGCCTGGAAATTTAAACTTAATAAGAAATAAAGGTATTAACATTGGTTTGTTACCCAATGACACCGTTGGATTGTTGCAATCTTTACAAATGGAAAAAGATATTTTAGGAAATGTAATTAAAGGCAATCCTAGTTTAGGCGCTATAGAACCTTGCATGGTTCCCGATTAATTAAAATAATTGACAAATGAGTAATCTAAAAAGGAAGTTCCTTTTTTGCTGTATTTTAATGCTTATTAACTTTCAGAATCTGATTTGCCAAAACCTGAACGATAAACCTAATGTCCTCTTTATTATTTGTGATGATTTAAATGATTATCAAGGTGTATTTGGTGGTCATCCACAGGCTAAAACACCCAATATAGATAAACTGGCCGCTACTGGCGTTCGGTTTATAAATGCACAATCCAATGTACCTGTGTGTTCGCCGTCAAGAAATAGTTTGATCACAGGTGTGTATCCACATGCATCTAAAGATTATGGTTGGACCGATTTAAAAAAACAACCTGTTTTAAAAAACAATAAAACGCTTATTCGCTATTTTAAAGAAAATGGTTATAAAACTTTAGGAACAGGAAAAATTACACATGGTAGTATTGCAGAAGATTGGGATGAATGGGGTATGCCATTAGCACATAACTACGGCCCTATATATTTTGATGGTAAAAAAAACACAAGCAACCCAGGTGTTCCGGCTCCTTTTAATTCCATAGGAGGTATTGATGGCTCTTTTGGTCGTCTGTCAGAAGTAGGAATATCTAAGGGAATAGAAGGCGAAAAAGGTTGGATATATGGATGGGATAAAAAACCCATGCGTTATATAAATGATGATAACAGAGATTTGATGCAAGACGAACTACATGCACAATGGGCTGTAAAAAAAATACAGGAACTTGAAACTCGCAGTGACAAGCAACCATTCTTTATGGGCATAGGTTTTGTACGACCGCATACACCACTGCATGCACCAGACGCTTATTTTGACAGGTTCCCTTTAGATGCTATTAAATTGGAAAAGTGGATGGTTGATGATGAAAAAGATACGTTTTACAAAGATAATTTTGACCCAGAAGATAATGATAATAATAAAGGGCCAAGATACTATAGCATGCTATTGGAATCTTATAATGGCGATAGAGAGTTGGCTCTAAAACATTTTTTACAAGCCTATTTAGCGTGTGTGGCTTTTGTGGACGATCAAATTGGAAAAGTATTAGATGCCCTAAATACAAGTAAATTTAAAGACGATACGATTATTGTTCTAACAAGCGACCATGGTTGGCAAATGGGTGAAAAACAATACCTATTTAAAAATTCTCCTTGGGAAGAAAGCGCAAGGATTCCCATGATAATAAAAACGCCTTCATCTAGAGCAGGGCTAAAAATAGAACAACCCATTTCGTTAATAGATTTATACCCTACATTAACAGATTATTGCAACTTAAAAGGAACTAATAAAATAAACGCTCAGGGAGGTGATTTAGGCGGTTATAGTTTAAGACCCTTTATTGAAGAATATCCAAAGCTATGGAAAGGACCTAAAGGAGCGCTTACTGTAGTTGGGAATTATGGGGTTGATATTCCTACGGAAAAACAAAATTTTTCTTATCGCACTAAAGACTGGAGATATATTAGATATAGTAATGGTCAAGAAGAATTATATGACCATACAACAGACGCTTATGAGTGGCATAATCTAGCTTACACAAAAAAAAATAAAAAGACAAAAAATAGACTGGCTACAGAAATGGACATCATCATATCTGGAACAAAAAATTGATTTTATTTGTAAACGGACATTCCACTTCCCTACTCCAACGGTTCTTATTCCGATTTATTTTTGCCTTCAACTTCCGAAAAACTAGCCCACAACCAGAAAAATTTGTCTTTTTCACAAAAAAAATTTGACGAGATTTTCGACGAAGGTAAAAATTTTACACCTCCAACCAAAAATGAATCGTCTGAATTAAATAAACAGCAAAAAAAATCCTGAAAACCTTTGCTGAAATTTGTTCAACAAAGGCTGTCAGGTAATTTAAAAATAATTAACTTATTTTATGCGGTAATCTCTGTCTCTTTAATTTCTATCACTTCAAGATCAAAAACAAGGTCTTTGCCTGCTAAAGGATGATTTCCGTCTACAACGATAGTTTCCTCTTTAACTTCAACGACAACTAAATTCATTTCTTGTCCATCTGGAGATTTAGAAACAAGACCCATACCAACTTCTGGTTTAATATCTTGGGGAAGTTCGCTTCTTTTTACCTCTTGTTTTAAATCATCATTGACAACTCCATATGCTTCTTCTTTAACAACTGTAATAGTTTTTTTTTCATTTAAAGTCATGTCGATTAACCCTTTTTCAAAACCAGGAATTAACTGCCCTTTTCCTAAAGTAAATTCTAATGGCTCTTTTCCTTTAGAACTGTCAAAAACCTGTCCGTCAATTAATTTACCTGTGTAATGTACTTTTACCGTGTTGTTTTCTTTAACTTGATTCATACTTTCTATTTTAATTTTTCAAAAATATTCTTTGCATAATTCTTATGCAGCAAACATTTTTTAGTTTAAACTTACTAGACAAGTAGCCGCCAAAATCAAGCCAAAGAACTAAAAATGTGGCATGGATATTAATAAACCTATAAATAAATCAGCATAAAATGTAAAAATTGCGCTGTAGCCCTTTAATGGTAGTAAAGCCCAATTTATGAACCGTTTTCAAAATAATCTTATAAAAAATATTTATAATCGGTAAATATGTCAGGTAAAGCAAAAATTAATATATCATTTGTGCCAACACCACAAAAAAATAACACGTAGTTTGCGTCTATAATTAGTCCGACCATTTAAAAAATAAGGCTTTGTTTTAAATACATTTCCAACTGGTATTGTCGGAAATGGGGAAAAAGTAAGTAAGCAACCTATTTAAAAATGTGACGATTTAAAAAATAGGGACTTCTATTACTTGACCGAAAGACCATAAAATGGAATTGTTAACACTACGCTGTTAACAATTTCAAATAATATGTTTTTGGAACGAATGAAAAATGGACGAACATACTCTTTACTTGAAAAAAAATAAAATAACAAAAAAATAACACCGCGTATAAATAATTACGTAGTTTAGTGTTTTAACAAAGCTGGTTGCCATTTTGTTATGCCCAGTTTTCCTTCGGAAAATCCTAGCATACAAAGTCTTACTTTCTATATACCAACCGTTGTGCGTCATGGCTTGCACATATTACTGACCTGAAGTTGACAGATATACAATTTCATGAATTTAAAAGGGAATAATTATAT
>JBNMNO010000107.1:0-8119 GCA_051275695.1 Mariniflexile sp. | reverse complement strand
CGGGAACAGGTAAAACCGCCATTGCAGAAGGTTTAGCACATAGAATTATAGACGGTGATATTCCCGAAAACTTAAAAGACAAACAAATTTTCGCATTAGATATGGGTGCTTTAATTGCTGGCGCCAAATATAAAGGGGAGTTCGAAGAGCGCTTAAAAGCGGTTATTAAAGAAGTAACTTCAAGTGAAGGCGACATCGTTCTTTTTATTGATGAAATTCACACATTGGTAGGTGCTGGAGGTGGCCAAGGCGCTATGGATGCTGCAAATATTTTAAAACCTGCGTTGGCAAGAGGCGAACTTCGTGCCATTGGTGCAACGACTCTGGATGAATACCAAAAGTATTTTGAAAAGGACAAAGCTTTAGAACGTCGGTTTCAAAAAGTAATGGTGGACGAGCCTGATACAGAAAGTGCTATTTCGATACTTCGTGGTATAAAAGAAAAATACGAAACACACCATAAAGTGCGCATTAAAGACGAGGCTATTATTGGTGCTGTAGAATTATCGCAACGTTATATTACCAACCGGTTTTTACCAGATAAAGCCATTGACTTAATGGATGAAGCTGCATCTAAATTACGTATGGAAATCAATTCTAAACCAGAGGAATTGGATGTTTTAGACAGAAAGGTCATGCAGCTAGAAATTGAAATAGAAGCTATTAAGCGTGAAATAGAATATACGCCAAACACATTTAAAAAAGTTAATGAAGTGAGGCAAAAAGACGAATCAAAATTACAATCGCTTCGTTCTGATTTGGCAAACTTAAAAGAACAGCGCAACGATTTGAATGCGAAGTGGAAAAGCGAAAAAGACGTAGTTGAAAATATTCAAAACACAAAACAAAGTATTGAAAACTTTAAACTGGAAGCAGAACGTGCCGAACGCGATGGTGATTATGGTAAAGTAGCCGAATTACGCTACGGAAGAATAAAAGAGGCTCAAGAACAACTGGAAATTTTTCAAAAGCAATTAGAATCACAATCGGAAAACTCATTAATAAAAGAGGAAGTTACCTACGATGATATTGCAGAAGTGGTTGCAAAATGGACAGGAATACCGGTAACCAAAATGATTCAGAGCGAACGTGAAAAATTACTAAAACTTGAAGATGAGTTGCACAAACGTTTGGTTGGACAAGAAGAAGCCATAATAGCTGTGAGTGATGCGGTTCGCAGAAGTCGTGCAGGGTTACAAAACCCTAAAAAACCCATTGGAACCTTCTTGTTTTTAGGAACTACTGGTGTTGGTAAAACAGAATTAGCCAAAGCATTAGCTGAATATTTATTTGATGATGAAAATGCGATGACTCGAATTGATATGAGTGAATACCAGGAGCGACATGCGGTAAGTAGATTAGTAGGTGCTCCTCCAGGATATATAGGTTATGAAGAAGGTGGCCAATTAACTGAAGCGGTAAGACGCAAACCTTACTCTGTAATTCTTTTAGATGAAATTGAAAAAGCACATCCGGACACCTTTAATATTTTATTACAAGTACTAGATGAAGGGCATTTAACCGACAACAAAGGACGTATAGCCGATTTTAAAAACACCATAATTATAATGACGTCCAATTTAGGAAGTTCTGTAATTCATGATCGGTTTGAAGCGACAAAAGACATAACTTCTGCTATTGAAGCAGCCAAAATTGATGTGTTAGCTTTATTAAAACAAAGTGTGAGACCCGAGTTTTTAAATAGAATTGACGATATTATTATGTTTACACCATTAAGTAAAAAAAATATAATTGCTATTGTTGGTTTACAATTGAAACATTTAACAAAAATGCTCGAAAAACAAGGTATTACTTTTAATGCAACGCAAGAAGCTATTGATTATTTGGCCGATAAAGGTTACAATCCAGAATATGGAGCACGACCTGTAAAACGTGTCATTCAAAAAGAAGTTTTAAATGAATTAAGTAAAGAAATTTTAGCTGGGAAAGTAACGACAGATAGCATTATTTTACTGGATGCTTTTGATGATTGTTTGGTTTTTAGAAACCAAAGTGAGCTAGTTTCAGAAAAAGTTTAAGATTTATTAAAAATAATGTAACAACTCAGTACATAAAACAGTCTTAGAGTTGGTTAGTTGGTTAGTAAAAGCAACAAGATTCTTTTTATAAAGATGATTGTTGCTTTTTTTTGTATTGATAATTAGACCGCGCACTTTAACGTAGTTTTTTTTTATTATTTTAAAAATTAATAGGTAGATTCATAAACAATTATTATAAATTCGATAAACGGTAATTTTTTATCGATTAAATTACCTACATTAGCATACTTGTAAGTCCCCAAAACTCTACAAAAAATTAATAGCAACTTAGCTTATTTTAACAAATAAGCCCCTAAAACCTACTTATAACACATGGAAATATCCAGCTATATTGAATACACCTTGTTAAAGGCGACCACCACAGAACGTGAGATTATTGATCTTTGTCATGAAGCTAAAGAAAGTAATTTTTATGCCGTATGTATAAACACTGCCTATGTGGCATTTGCGAAACAATTGTTAGACAAAACCAATATTAAAGTATCTACCGTCGTTGGGTTTCCTTTAGGTGCCATGTCTACCGCCGCCAAAGTTTACGAAGCAAAAAAAGCTATTGAAGACGGCGCAGATGAAATTGAAATGGTGATAAATTTAGGATTTCTTAAAAGCAGAAATCATGTTTCGGTTTTAAAAGATATTTGCGATGTTAAATACGCTATAGGAAACACCCCTTTAAAGGTTATTTTAGAAATTTCAGAATTAAATAAAAATGAAATTATTAAAGCTTGCGAAATTTGTTTGGATGCCAAAACAGATTATATAAAAACTTCCAGTGGTTTCTCTAAAAGCGGCGCTACTTTAACAGCAATAAAAATTATTAAAAAAACTATAAAAAATGCTGCCAAAATAGAAGCTTCAGGTGATATTGAAGATTTTGAAACTGGCATGAAATATATTGAAGCGGGGGTTCATAGACTTGGTATAACAACCTTATTTAAAAAGAATAGTTTTATCTACCTAAGTAAATAAAAAACAAAAAAGTCTGATAGAAATACTAAAGCGTTTCTGGCAGACTTTTAGTTTTATTAAAATCTTATTTCAAAGCCAATACCCGCTATAAATGGATTTATATCTACATCTGCATCAACTGTAGCCCTGACGCTGTAGTTGCATTAACTGTAGCAGTTATATTTAACAATAAATAATTGGCATCAAGATTTATAAACCGTGTATCGTTTAAATCGATATCAAAGCCTAAGCTATTATCATAACTAACTTCTTCGGCAACTGGTCCATTATCTATATTATAAAATAGTGTGCAATTAACCTCAGTTCCAAGATAAGGACTTACAACTTCACCATCAAAGTGATATTGCAAAGTTAATGTTGGAGGTAACAACCAAACAGGACCTAATTCAATATCTCCCACTGCTGTAGAAATGGCTTTAACATCATGTTTTGTAGTTGCTAAAATTAATTCGGCTGCTCCTTTTTTAGTGAAAAAATACGTAAAATCTAGTTCTGAAACATAGGCATTTGAAATTTGCACATCACCACCAACAGCTTTTATAGTAGCCGATTCAATTGGCACTACAGCAATAGCTCTTAGACGCACTTGCCATTTACTAAAACTTGAGTCTGCTTTTAATTCTGTTTCTTGAAAATTAATTCCTGTGAATACAAGAAGCGTGATAAAAATAGTAAAAATTGTTTTTTTTTATATGTTTATTTATTATTAGTTGTGCCAAAAGTATGTTTATGAAAAAAAATATCATACTAACGAATATCATGTTTTGGAAACAATATTAGTTTTTACATTATGGTTAGAAAAAATACATTTTAAAATCAATTTCTAATTAAAAAATAGTAGTAACTTTATCACAATTATGAAACTTTTAAGCACCTATATAGATCATACTTTATTAAAAGCAACAGCAACAAAAAGCGATATTATTCAACTTTGTCAAGAAGCAAAAACCTATCAATTTTATTCTGTTTGCATAAATTCTTGCTATGCACCTTTAGCAAAATCAGAACTAAAACACTCGAAGGTTAAAGTGTGCTGCGTTATAGGTTTTCCTTTAGGTGCCATGAGTACAGAAGCCAAAGTTGCAGAAACAAAACAAGCTTTAAAAGATGGTGCCGATGAAATTGATATGGTTATTAATATAGGCCTTCTAAAAAGCAAAGATTTTGATGCTGTTTGGAAAGATATTGAAGCCGTAAAAAGATGCATGCCACATCATATTTTAAAAGTTATTTTAGAAACTTGTTATCTTGAAGAACTCGAAATTATTAAGGCTAGTGAATTAGCCATTCAAAGTGGTGCCGATTTTATAAAAACCTCAACAGGTTTTGGTACTGGAGGAGCAACTATTGATGATGTAAAACTTATGAAGACTGTTGCGAATGGAAATGCGAAAATCAAAGCCTCAGGCGGTATAAAAGATTATAAAACAGCCTTAGAATATATTAATATTGGAGCTGAACGTTTAGGAACCTCTTCTGGAATAGCCATTGTTACCGGTGAATCTTCAACAGAAAACAAATATTAATTTTGGTTGATGGTTTATAGTTATTAGTTTTAACTATAAACTTTGAACATTAAAGTTTAAAATTATAAAGAATGAGCGTACATATTGAAGCTAAAAAAGGAGACATCGCAGAAACCATTTTACTGCCAGGAGACCCATTACGTGCTAAATGGATTGCAGAAACATTTTTTGAAAACCCTGTTTGTTTTAACGAAGTAAGAGGTATGTTAGGTTTCACAGGAACTTATAATAACAAGCGTGTTTCGGTTATGGGAACCGGCATGGGTGTTCCTTCAATTTCAATTTATGCCCACGAATTAATAACCGAATATGGTGTAAAAAACCTAATTCGTGTTGGTAGCGCGGGTTCTTATCAAGCACATATTAAAATTAGAGATATTGTTTTAGCCATGGCGGCATCTTCAAATTCTGGTGTTAACGAACTCCGTTTTGGTGGTGCCGACTATGCGCCTACCGCAAATTTTGATTTGTTTCAAAAAGCTGTTGAAGCTGCTAAGGCCAAAAACATCCCCATAAAAGCGGGTAATATTTTTACTTCGGATGAGTTTTATGAAGATGATTTTGAGTCGTATAAAAAATGGTCCAAATTCGGGGTGCTTTGTGTAGAAATGGAAACTGCCGGTTTATATACCGTAGCCGCAAAACACAATGTAAACGCATTGTCTATTTTAACTATTTCAGATTCTTTGGTAACTGGTGAACGTACCACTAAGAAAGAGCGAGAAACAACATTTAAAGGCATGGTCGAAGTGGCTTTAGAACTTGCTTAACGCCTGTGATTAATATTTCTAACTCTATCCAATTAAAAAATATTACTTTAGATGATCATGAAATATTGTTGCATCTTATGCAGGAAATATACCCCCATGCCTATAAACATTTATGGAAACATGAAGACTGCGATTGGTATTTAAACCATTCATTTAATAAAAGAAATTTACAGAAAGAATTAACAACAAAGGATACAGAATATTATTTTGTAATGTACAATTCAAATCGAGTTGGTATTATCCGTTTAGAGCATAATAAGCCCTTAAATGAGCTTCCAGAAAAAGCAGCAAGTCATATTCATCGTATTTATTTAAGTGCAGAAACCCAAGGAAAAGGAATTGCTAATCAATTATTTAATTGGGCAGAAAAACAAGCATATAAAAATGGTAGTGAAATTGTGTGGCTAAAGGCTATGGATACTCAAACACAAGCGCTTCGATTTTATAACAAGCAAAATTTTGTAATAATTAATAATTACAGCCTTGATTTTGAATTGATGCACAAAGATTTAAGAGGCATGGTTATTATGACTAAAACACTTTAAAATATGATAATGAAACAATTATTTACCCTATTGGTATTCTCAATAATTACATTCCTTGGCTTTAGTCAAAACGAAGAGTCTTCAGAGTTAACTACCTATTATTTTATTCGACATGCTGAAAAAGATAGAAGTGATATTAATAATAAAAATCCACATTTAACAGCTGTTGGTAAAACAAGAGCCCAAAACTGGAACAGTATATTAAAACACATAACATTTGACGCTGTCTACTCAACAGATTATTACAGGACTATAGAAACGGCCCAACCCACAGCAAAAAGCAACAATCTGGAAGTAATAATGTATAATCCAAGCTCTATTGAAATAGTTGATTTTTTAAATGAAACCAAAGGAAAAACAGTACTCATTGTAGGGCACAGCAATACGACGCCTATGTTTGTAAATAAGGTTATTGCTTCTGAAAAACACAAAGACATTGATGATAATAATAATGGCAACTTATACATAATAACCATTATTAATGGTAAAATTTCAGACCAAGTATTGACCATTAATTAACTGAAACATTTTCAAGTTCAATTTTAGAAAGTAATTGTAATTCACCTTGTTCAAATAATTCATCCAGTTTTTCAAGTAAAACCGTGTTTTCTTTTGGTTTAAAATTATTATAATCCACAAACCTGATTCCATATACATAGCGCTCGTTATAGGCTTCTCTAAATCGCAGACCCAAACCATCAGGTTCATTATAAGAATAAGCAATGTAATCCGTTTTAAGCGTTTCTACATTAACCCAATAAACAAATTCATCTTCAAAATCTTCTCCACCACCTTCTTCATTAAAGGTTATTTTTATTTTATGATAAATATTCCCTTTTAGCGTTACAGCTTCCAAATAAGTTTTATTTACAGCTTCCCCGTTTAATCCATAAGGCAGTACTGAAAAATAATGAACTGAGTTTATTGAAGCAGTATATTTTGCGGCCATAGAATCTAAAACTGTCACTGGGAACGCATTAACTAAGCGCTGAAACCCTTTATTAGTTATAGCATCAGTAATTTGAGTTATGGTATCAAAATAGTGATAAGACTTATCTGTAAAACTTCGTTCTAAAACAAATTTGCCATTTCCGCGCATTGCTCTATAATGTATATCTCTAAAATCAAAATTGATGGTTGACTTTTTAATCAACTCACCACCAGAGACTTCTATAGAATTATTAATAATATCATTTGCATCTCGTTCCGTCTTTTGATTACAACTTATAACCAATGCAACAAATAAACCAATAGCAATCATATATTTAATCATAATTTATATTTTAATATCTGTCGTAAAATTAATGAATACTTAACCTTAACACTAAAACCTCAAATTAATACTTAGAGTTAAGTATGAATGTAATGGACGCTCCTGTAAATTTTTGAGCCAAAACATTAATTGATGATTCCGAAAGCTGAAGCACTCTTGGGTAGCCCCCTGTAGTTTGGCAATCTCGCATCAATACAATGAGTTTTCCTGAAGGTGTAAGTTGAACCGTTCCAGAAAGAACGGCCGAAGTAATAATGGGTTCTAAAGTATTTTCAAAAAGCTCTGAAAGCTGATAAGCCATTCTGTTGTTATCTTTTGAAATAGTGAATTCGTTTTGAAGTAGAAATTCTTGTTGATTCTTTGACAAGAATTCAAATTCAGGTCCTTCAAAAACATCTATTTTATTATTAAAAAAATGCTCATTATTTACTTTAATTAAAGCATTCTTACTATCTACAAATGATTTGTTTTCATATATTTTTAATTCGTCATTTTTAGAAATTTTAAATTGAGTTGTAATTCCTTTATACATGCTTTGACTATTCATTACAACTTCCGTCTCAAAACCACCCAGAACAGCTAAATAACAACGAAATCCTTTATTTAATTTTCCAAAAGACAATACGTCTTCCGATTGAATCTCAATACTTTTATTAAGTTGAATTTGAATACCATTCAATGTAGGAGTCATATCTGCCCCCGAAATACAGATATTCGTAACGCAATGAAATTGAAGTTTTGCTCCTGTCATGGTCATTTCAATAACAGCAGGGTTTTCGTCATTCCCTAAAATATGGTTAGCCAAAGCGGATGAATAGGCATCCATAACCCCGGAATATGGCACACCGTATTGCTGAAATCCCTTCCGTCCAGAATCTTGAATCGTCGAATAGAATCCTGGATTTAAAACCTTAATCATGAAATACCTCACTTTCTATTTCATATACTCCGCCTTCTACTAAGGTTTTAATTTGAT
>JBNMNO010000106.1:0-8130 GCA_051275695.1 Mariniflexile sp. | reverse complement strand
CACGAACATCACCAATGTAAAACTTCAATTTATGGTTATTAAAGGCTTTGCGCATATCATCTTGCTTTTTCTCATCACGAGAAAAAATACGAATTTCTTTAATATCCGTACCTAAGAAACGTTTTAACACCGCATTACCAAATGAGCCTGTACCGCCGGTTATTAATAAGACTTTGTTTTTGAACATGTTAATTCTCAATTTAAGTTAAAAGCTGATTTAAATACTGTCTCTGATAATATTTAAATATGATATAGCTCGATCTTTCGCTGCTGGTAAATCATTAACTAACTGATTTCCAATTTGCTTTTTGTGGTTGCGTAATTCACCATTAGAAAAAGCATTGAATATGGTCGTTGCAATTTCAGCTGGACTCAAAGGATCGAAATAGAAAGCAGCCTCCCCACAAACTTCGCTGACAAATGCGTAATCAGAAGCAATAACTGTGGTATTCATCTTCATAGCCTCAATTGGTGAAGCAGAAAAACATTCCAGTAAGCTCGGGAAAACTAAGGCATCTAAAAGATTATAAAATGCAGGGCAATGCATTGAGCTTATTTCACCAACCGAATGAAAATTATTCAACTCAGAAAAACCACATGATTTCATTTCAATCTCTGAAAAAGTAAATAAAAAATTACATTTCATCTGATACTTAGTAATTAAAATTTCATTAACTTGTTGCAGTATTGAGACATTTTTGTGTGGGTAGGCGCGTCCAATAAAACCTAAAGTAATATCCTCTACTAAAAGGCCCTCTTCAAAAGTAAGTGCCAACCAACTAGCCTTGTCTTCATAGATAGAAGATACGCAATTACTAACCACCGAGATATTATTGCCATCATAACCGAGTTTACTTAAAGCAGCCTTTATGTGCTTTTGCTCAACAACTAAGTAATCATAGTTACGGAAAAACATCCATTGAATTTTAAACTTTATTTTGTTTTTTAACCACTCTTTAAAGGATAATTTTTGATAAGCAATATTGTCAGGGTATGCAATCCAAGCCTGAGCAAAACCACAGATATGCTTTTTCACTTTAGGCGTAAAATACAAAGGCCCAAAAACAGTGAAACAGACATCGAAACCACTAAATTTGTTTTTAACCACTTGAGGCTGCAGTCTTAACCCATAGATATTAAGAATATCGAATTGATTAAAAATATTTTTATCAAAATCTAAAGGAAGGTTTTTATAAACCCTTTCAGAACACAGAACAGAGATGTCAAATGACTTACTATGTCCTTTTAGTAACTCCGATAATTCAGAGAGAAAAGAGCTACCAACTTGTACCCCACCGCCTATGTGTAAATTGGATATATTTATTAAAATTTTCATATTAATTGAAGCTAAGCTTTCCTCTGGAATAGTAAATAATACTTGCTAAAATGATTGAAATAACGATTTTGCTAGTAAAAAAATAAATATACGGCAAGGAGGATAATAAAATATAAATACAATACATAAACAACAATGCAGCAGTGAAAATAAAAAGTAACCATATACTTATGTGGTTTAGCTTTAATAAATACGTTGCTGTCAAATAATGCAATAGACAAAGAGAAAAGTAAGATACAACTGTTGCCCATGCAGCCCCCTCAACACCATAAATGGGGATCAACCATAAATTTAAACTTACATTCACGAGTAACGCGACAGCGGTGGTGAGTGAAATATAAAATGTTTTTTTCTCATAAAACACAAAATTTGCATAAGACATATAAATGTGAATTAAAGCATTACCGATAACTATAATGGGTACAATCTTGATGCTATCGTAATAAGCAGGATCGGCCAATAAAATAACAGCTTCTTCACTAAAAAAGATAGCAAGTACGCTAAAAAAAAACATCAAAGCCCCACTGCTATAAACAACTTTACTAATCGCTTTTTTATTACCTTCATTTAGTAACTGAAATAATTTGGGTTGCCACGAGGCATTCCAAGCCATGATGACAACAACGATAGCCATTCCTAAATTATAAGAAAAAGAATAAATACCTGTAGCTGAAGTACCAAGTTCAGCATTAATTAAAAAACGATCAATCTGTGATAAAAGGTTGTTAGTTAACGCATGAGGGATAAGCGGTAAAGCAAACAACATAGCAGCACTAACATAGCGCACATTAAAGTCTCTTATCGCAAGTTTGTATAGCCGTGGAATAACCAAGAGAAGCACTACACTAGCTACCAATAATTGAGCATAAATTTTTGATAGATACTGATTATCAATTAACAATAAGGCAAACACAAAAATCAGTGCTAACTCCGAGAGTTTACTAATAACATTCCAAATAGAGTATTCTTTACTGTTGCGCGAGGCTATTAAAAAACCGGTATAAACATTAAAAATAGTCAGCATCGAACAGATGATTAGCACATAAAATATATCTCGTTCTGGCAAACCAAACCAATATGACAAATAGCTCAGATATAATGGTGATAATAAAATAACAACAAACTGCAGAGGAATTAATACCGATAAATTTGAAAAAAGATAACTGCCAAAGTTATCTTTATTGCGCATATATCGATTTGTAATCGCATTCTGAATATTGAAACTTAAAAAAACAAAAAGAATAGAAATAGCGGCATTAATTAATGATAATTTACCATACTCGGAAGGCGCCATCACTCGCGACAATAAAGGTAAGGAGATAAATAAGAACCCCTTTACAAACATGTCGGAAAAGAAGTAATTAGTAAAATCTTTTATTGTTTTATTTTTCATTTGAAAGCTTAAGCCATGTATGAATCAATTTGCTCTTGATCTCTTTTATTAAAATCAATCGCCATAACATTACTTTTGTACTTGCTATAGTTTGATTCAACTTCAAATAATGCTTTAGTAAAACTACTGTCATCATCCAATTTAAATATTGTTCCAGTATTTTCTTTAATAACAAGATCTTCAGAGCAACCAACATTGCAACTTACAACCACAGGGAGGCCAAACCATAAAGCCTCATCAACAACCAATCCCCATGGCTCTGAATAAGAGGGTAAAATAAAGACATCATGGCTTTTATAAACACCTGCTAATTCTTCGTTATTTACATAACCTAAAAATGTAATATTCGATTCGGCCAATAACTTAAGCTCATCGAGTAAAGGTCCATTACCTGCAATCGTTAGTCTCTTACCATTATCATTAAACATCTTAACTAAGTATTGTAAATTTTTTTCAGAAGCAACCCTTCCAACATAAAGGTATTTACAGTCATTTTTTATTACATCTAAGTTAAACGCTCTTTTAGTAAGCCTATTGGGAATACCAACACCATGTGTAATATGAACTTCTCCGGAATAATTAGCTCGCTGCAGAATTTTATTCTGCAAATTACCAGAAGGAAAAGCATGGCCCATATTCTTCATGATTAATTTTTTTAAAAACCAAAGAAGACCAGTTGATTTTGTCTCAATGATACTGCTTTCCAATAACAGACCATTTTTTTTTGTGGGCAATAAAAATATCAATGGTATCAATTCAACCAGTTCCCAACCAGGAAAGACAATCCTTTTATATCGTGAAGAAAATAAAATATAAGCAACTCTTACAAACATCAATAACTTATTTCTTTCCTCATAATTTTTATCCGATAGAAAAACATGATCGAATTTCATATCTCCTTTACTAAAATCACCAGCACGGATTGCGGAAGATGCCGACATAAAAATCACTTTGATTTTTAATTTTTTTGCCAGTTGGTTATAGAGATTTATTTTATAGAAAGCAGGTAGGTTGGTGACAATAATATAATCATAAAAATCAACTTTCATTAGCTAATCCTTCAAGTAATATATTCCACCGTTTTAGCACACTTTCCTCGCTAAAATCATGAATTGAATTTAGTGCATTCCCCGAGTATTTATCACGTAAATACTGACTACTTAACAATTGGTCCATAGCTGCTGCAAGTTTTGTTATATCCCCAGTGGGCACCAATAAACCATTGTAATCATGTTGTATAATAGTTTTCGGACCTGCAGGGCAATCAAAACTAATACAGGGTAATTGATGAGCTAAGGCTTCAATTAAAACCATCCCTAAGCCCTCATATCGAGAAGAAAGAACAAACAATTTGGCTTGTTGATAAACTTGGTCAATATCTTTTGTAAATGGCTGTAATGAAATGTTTTTTATTTCATATTCTTCAATCATTTTTTCGAGTTTTAATTTATCCTCGCCATCACCATATATTTTTAACGTCCAATCGGTATGTTGTTTACCTACAATATTCCATGCTTTAATTAACAGATCAAAACCTTTTTGATCTGTCAAACGACCAACTGCAATTATATCATTTTTCTTTTTAATTTTTGCTGTTGGCAACTTTATCTGCACTATATTAGGTATGACATGCAGTTTATGCTTGGGTAACCAATAATATTTATCGTAGTCTTCACTGGTTAAAGTTACGACTCCCGCAATTTTTTTATACAATACCTTTCTGATTTTTTTAAGAATAGGGTGAGCGACATCATACTCAAAATGTTCAATTGCAATGACTTTACGATGAGAGAAAAAACCTGATAACCAAGCTAATAGAGTCATTTTTATATCGCAAGTTACAATAACCTGAGAATGCGTTTTTTTTAGAACAGTAGAGAGTGAATAACTTTTTTTAATTATATAAAAAAGATCAAAAAGATAACTTAAAAAACCTTTATACGGTCTGTTATACATACTTACTTCAATATGATTTGATAAATATTTTACGTCAATTGATTCCTTATCGAATACCGAGTCTAGATCAGTTTTATATAAGCTAATTAACTTTGCTTTATAATATTCATTTAGGGCAGAGGCTAAAGTAAAAGTTACTTTTTCTATACCCCCTTTTGCAGTTGCATCCCCAAGTAAAAAAGATATGTTCAATTTAACCCCTTATAAAAACATTATGTGAATAGGCGATTTTAAATCTATTAATGTGCTGTGCTGGCATGAAAAATCACGCTAAATAAAGCTTCTTCACAATTAAGACACAAACAAATAAACCGACAGAAGTTGAAATAGCTGTCATTAAATCACCACGTAAGAACATGGTTAGAAATCCTAACATTAAATAATAATAATAAATTGAGATAGATTTTTTATTTGATGAAAATTCAAACCAATAATCAGCTTTAGAGAAAGTAAAACCTAGTGCTGAGGCGACAAGTAAACACCCTACCAATCCAAAGTTAGCATACCCCTCAGCATAGATATTTGCAGATACATTTATAAAGTCATAATTTAAATTTTTAGCAAGCTGAGCCCCTGTACCTATGGGTTTATCCGGCCAGAAAAATCTTGGAACAAAAAATAATATTGCGCCTAAGAATTGCCAACCGTAAGTGATAAAATCTTCAGATATAACTCTAACAATACTTTGGTATGAATCAAAGTGGCCCTGAATAAAAAAATCAAAGTTGGGTATAAAATTAAAATCAATATCTTGCTTAAAATTTCTAAATTTTTCAAGGAAAGGAAACACAAAAATAACAGATGATAACAACAAAAAAGGAAAATAATTTTTCAACAATATTTTAGGAAACATGATAAAAATCAAAGGCAAATAAAGAGTACCAACCATAAATCGAGCCATGCCAAATGGTGATGCACACATAATAGCAACAATAAAAAGAAAGAATTTAAAAATAAAACTTCCTTTAACTGTTAACATGCAATAACCAAAAGATACAATTGGAATAAACCTAGCTACAATCTCAATTAATGTGTTTTGCCAACGCGGAATTATCATTACATCTTTTAATTCCCCCCCCCTAAGCATTAAACTAATTAGGGAAAAGTTATTTAATTTCAGCATAGCGAATAAACAAATTAAAGATACCGCTGAAACCACTACTTTATGTAAGAAAATGATTTTTACTTTTTCAACATTATTATCATTACAAATAATTTTATGCTTGTTTATTTTTGAGTTACGAGATAGTAAGTAAAAACAAATAAATACGATAGTTGAAAAAATTAAAACAATATTTGTGATTAAATAAGCATCATCTGATAATGGTGCCCCACCCCAGTAAATAACACCAATCTTATATTCAATTAATGGAATAATTCCTAGAAAAAGATAACAGAAAACGAAATATACTTTGAATAAACTACCACCGTTGATATCTATAATAAATAAGCAAAATGAAAATGAAACAATCAATATAATATAGCTGAAGATGACAAATGAATCACGTGTTTCACCTAATTGTAACAATTCCAATATAGGTAAAGAAAATAACAAAAAACAAAATATTCTAATAACCAACAGTATCTTTCCTATAATCTGATAAATATATAAACTTTTGGCTCTATTCCATAACACTGTTGTTAGGCTATGAAAGTCTTATTATTAAAAGGCTAGAGAGAAAATTAGACTTTGAGCTAAAACTGCACCTATAGCACTAAAAATAAAGGCTGAAGTTAACTTCAACCGAGACGACAACAATTAACTACAACAGAGCCAAACTTTTTAATTATATAGTTAATTTATACTTCACAAGTAAAACTGCATCGTTAATCGTATTTTCCATATTATCTAGTACATTTTCGTCAACTTTATGATTATATGGAATACTATCTTTAACAATTTCTACAAATTGATCTGGCATATCTATTATAATCGGCGATACTTCAGGTAAGTTAACTCCTGATAAAGCATCTAGATATTTAACGCCATCACCCGGTGCCGCATAATCCTTACCTCCTAAAGTTATCAAAATCGTAGGAATACCATAAGAAATACACGTGATAAAACAATGCATAGCTGAAGTAACTACTATTTCAGCTGAATGTAACTCATCTATAAAATTTTCGATATCTGTCTTCTTTGCACAAAAAATACTTATTTCACGAAAATCAGATGTTAAAGCCAATGGGATATTTACCTGACGAGTATGTCTTACGAGCAGGTATTTTGACTTTATTTCACTTACCTTAGATGTATAGAGTCTGCTGAGTAAGAAACCAATATCGCCGTAATTATTAGGACACTCCCCCCCTAGTTTTTCGATAACCCTTCTAGTATATGGGCCTCTTACAGATAAAAATTTTGCTTCGATATCGATTTTTGGATTCATATCAGACACACCAGCGCCAATAATCACAGAATATTTATTCGCGCAATCAATCACAGAACCTAATGCGATAAGATGTTTTTTTGTACAGTTATGAATACCATTAACATGCTTTATATTAACTTTTCCTATTTCACTTACTACATAAGGTGATAACCAATCTCCATAATTTCCAGGTTTAGGATCTTCAGTCCACATTAAATCAACAAAATATGTGTACCCTTGAGAATAATAGTCACAAAAAGCCTCTCCCCATTTAATACCTTTAGATTGAGATAAATTACTGTAAATATATCCTTGCTTTGATTTATGTTTTAAGTATTCGGGGTAATATATCTTTGCACCACATTTATACGCTAGTATTTTTATAAAGTCTCTAATACGTAGTAATCGAATGAAATTTTTATTCGATATATTATTCATGATGTAAACTTTAATCTTCATATATTAACTGACCTTTAAATCATATCTAAATACATTATCTCTCAGATTTTCAACTCGCACGGAGACACTTTTTTATCATTTTTAGACATAGCGCATTTCGCTAGGCATTGTAATTACTTGGTTTTTCTTAATTCTTAGTGATGTAACCAATAGGTCAAGCATTTCACGATGTTGTGCAGTTACACAAACCTACGCTTCAGGCCGAGCACCAAATACCGTTAAGATGCGTTTTTTGTCATGATGTTTACTAGTCTCTATTCTTTCACATTGTTTATTTAACATAATTTGATACTTGCTGGGCGCTTTCATGTTGACTCCATTCAACACTCAAGCTCTGATTTATTTTAGGCCTTAGACCGTTTTCGTTCTGAGTCAGACACCTCAAAACTGGCCTGAACCCTCAATAACCCTAGACCAAAGGGCTACAGCCGCCCTACTCCACAATGAATCAATAGGTCCCGCATATTAAAGCCGGATACAAAGCTTAAATTACTTATCTGATTTATATTCGTAACCATAATACCCGTACGCCCCATACGCATTACTGGCTTTTTTAACTATGCCGTTAAATACCACGCCTTTTACGTCGATGCCATTTTGTTCAAAGCGGTTAC
>JBNMNO010000105.1:0-8492 GCA_051275695.1 Mariniflexile sp. | reverse complement strand
CCTGCTCGTGAAACTGTTGAAGTCGCCAATTTACCAAAGTTCGTTAACGTTGAAATTAGTATGATTGCTGTAAAATAGGCTAAACTAATAGTTATAAACAATCATTTCTTCAAAACTTCGTTCCATATCGCTATTATAATTGTTTCAAGCCATTACTTTTGAGATATAATACAAATAAACCAGACTATGCTTAAAAATATACTTATTACCATCTTACTTTTTACAAACGCTGTTGTTATCGCTCAAAAGGATTTCGAAAAATCCTTAGATTCTCTTCAAACTTTAGATGATGTCAATATTTTCTTTAAAAAGAATAAAAAAGTTAAAGGTAAGGTCATTGTTTTTAATGAAGAAAAACATAAAACGCGTATGGCAGAAGATATTCTCAATATGAATGTTGGTTCTAAAAAATATTTTAAAGATACACCTCAAAAAACGTATTATAAGATTATTGAAAAGAACGAAATCGCCTACTATAGAGTAAGTTGTATCTATTTAGATGGCAGTAAAAAGTCTCTAAAGGATATAAATATTATTAGAAATCAAGTCATTTTGAAATACAAAGAAGGGTATTTGTTTACTGCTTTAGCAAACCAGTACTCCATGGATAATACTGCTAAACAGGGTGGTGATTTGGGCTGGTTTACAACAGGAGATTTACATCCAGAATTTGAAAAACCTATTATTGAAGGAGTCCATAGTACAGGCGATATTTTCTCAATAGACATCCCAGAAATTAACGCCTATTATGTTGTTCTAATGACAGAAAATAGACGATTAATAAAGGAATCTAAAGTTCTAAAAGTAACTGAGCCAAGACAATAATGCAACTTTTCTACAACAAAGACTTAACGCAAAATGATATAGAGATTCGCTTTTCTAAAGAGGAAAGTAGGCATATAGTAAAAGTATTACGCAAATCTACTAGTGATATTTTGCAGATCACAAATGGTGGTGGTTGGTTGTTTTCTGCGGAAATTATTTTAGCAGATATGAAAAACTGTGTTGCTAAAATAACATCATCAAAGCAACAAGCAACGCGAGAGTATAAACTTCACTTAGCAGTTGCACCAACAAAAATGAATGATCGTTATGAATGGTTTTTAGA
Organism: Mariniflexile sp.; assembly: GCA_051275695.1. Taxonomy (GTDB): domain Bacteria; phylum Bacteroidota; class Bacteroidia; order Flavobacteriales; family Flavobacteriaceae; genus Mariniflexile. The sequence goes on along the minus strand of JBNMNO010000105.1, from coordinate 7,384 downwards.
AAAAGCTACCGAAATTGGGGTAGATACCATCACTCCTATTATTTGTGATAATAGCGAACGCAAGGTTATAAAGGCAGACCGCTATGAGAAAATATTGCAGTCTGCCATGAAACAGTCTTTAAATTCTTATTTACCAAAACTTAATCGCGCTATTTCATTTAAGGAATATATAGCTCAAGATTTTATTGGGCAAACAATTATTGCACACTGTGAAAAGACGAATAAAAAGTCACTAAAACAAAGTCTAAAACCAAATCAGGACATTACAATTCTCATTGGCCCAGAAGGTGATTTTAGTTCTAATGAAATTGAGTTAGCACTACAACATGGTTTTAGTCCCGTAACTCTTGGAGAGACACGTTTACGTACAGAAACTGCTGCTATCGTGGCTTGTCATTCTGTAATTTTTAATAATGAATAATAAGTTTATATTATAGTCTTTAATTAATTTAAATGCAAAGCTTTATATTAAAAAAATAACTGTTTATACATTCAAAATGTATTGCTAATATTCAATACGGTGAACAGTGTTTAAGACATTATTTTTTCCGAAGAGGAAAAGAAAGATGTCATAAATAAAGTTAAAAGAATATAATTCATCTGTTTAATTTCTATTTTTGATTTATGACCCTAAGCTCTAAATATTTTAAAACGCTTACAATAGCATTGACGCTAATGATAAGTTGGATACCAATAGTTGGTAGTGCACAAGACTTAGCTATCGTAAAGTATAAGGGTGGTGGTGATTGGTATAGTAATCCTACAGCACTCCCTAACCTTATTAGTTATTGCAATGCAAATATTAAGACCAAAATGAATACAAAGCCTCAAGTTGTTGAGATTGGTAGTATTGATGTTTTTCAATTCCCAATGTTACATATGACTGGCCATGGAAATGTGTTTTTTTCTGATGCTGATGCCGAAAACCTTAGAAATTACTTAACGTCTGGAGGATTCTTACATATTGACGATAACTATGGGATGGAGCCTTACATCAAAAAAGAGCTTAAAAAAGTGTTTCCAAATCTTGAATTATTAGAATTACCTAAAGACCACGAAATTTTTAATACCGCATATAAATTCCCTGAAGGTTTACCTAAAATTCATGAGCATGATGGCAAACGACCACAAGCTTTAGGGCTTTTTTATAAAAATAGACTCGTCTTACTTTTTACTTTTGAAAGTGATCTTGGTGATGGCTGGGAAGACCCAGAAGTTCATAATGATCCCGCAGACGTCAGAGAGAAAGCTTTAAAAATGGGAGCTAATATTATAAAATATGCGTTTGAGAATTAGTCATTAAATATGAGTATGAGATACAGAGTAATTGCAGTTGTTTTAATTGCACTAATGATATTTCAGTATTTAGGTCAAATTAATGGCCATACCTATGCTGTGGGTATTAGCAATTTTCACATTAGCCCAGCTCCAAAAGGAATTATATGTTGTTTTGGACCGTGTGGTAAATTACACGCTTTATATAATTGCGGACAAACATTTCATTTACCTTCAATCACTTAATCCATTTCGAGTTTAAGACCTTACGAGACTATATCAAATGCAACTGAACCACTACTCTACTAACTTTAACAACAAAACGTTCCCTATTACTCTCATTTGTGAGAATGTTACTAATGCTCCAAATATTGGAAGTTTGTTTAGAACTGCAGATGCTTTTGGTATTGAAGAATTGATTTTTTGTGGAGATAACACGACTTTAGGTAGAAAAATGATGAAGACATCAAGAGCTACTGAGAAATCTGTAAAGTATAAACACGAAAATGACGCGTTAACCCTAGTTTCTAATTTAAAAAACAGTGGTTATTTTATAATTGCTCTTGAAATCACATCAAAAAGCGAAGCTCTGATAGATTTCACATTTCCGAAGCATAAACCTATGGCACTAATTATTGGTGATGAGAATTTTGGAGTTTCAGAAGCTATTTTAAATATGAGTGATGCTGTTATTCATATTGATATGTTTGGCCAAAATAGCAGTATGAATGTCGTACAAGCTACTAGTGTGACTTTGTATGAAATAACCAAACAACTTAAACAGTCTTAACTAAAGTCTTTATATATTTACTCCATGAATTCTAAAAATATTTCATACGGAATACTTAGGGCAGCTGGGGTAATCGTTGCTGTTTCATTGGTTTTATACTTCTTGTATAAGATACAATCTGTAATTGTTTATATCCTTATTGCAGGCGTAATATCACTTATTGGAAGACCCATTGTTATGTTTTTAAGGAAGCGTCTAAAATTCAATAATACACTTGCTGTAATTGTAACCATGGTCTTTTTAATAGCCATTTTTACGGGGATAGTGAGCTTATTGATACCGCTTTTAGTTGAGCAAGGACAAAATTTATCACTACTAGATATAGATCGACTCAAAAGTAATATTGAGTCACTATATACCGAAACTATTACGTATTTAGAAATTAATCATATCGATGCAGAACAAGCTATTAAAGACTCTAAAATATTGTCGAGTATGGATTATAGTATCATACCAAACTTTTTAAATAGCATCGTTTCTGGGTTAGGAAGTTTCAGTATTGGTTTGATGTCTGTTTTATTTATTGCTTTTTTCTTTTTAAAAGATAGAAACCTATTTCAACAAGGGATTTTGACATTCGTACCTAATAATAAAGAGTCAAATACGAAACGGTCTATTGAGAAGATTTCAGATTTGTTATCTCGTTATTTCGTCGGGTTGTTCTTCCAAATCTTAATACTATTCATTATTTACACAATAGGTTTACTAATAATTGGTATTGAAAACGCTGTAGTTATTGCCTTTTTATGTGCTTTAATAAATCTAATACCCTATTTAGGTCCGTTAATTGGAGGTGCTATTATGATGCTTTTAGTAATGACCAATAATCTCGGTGAGAGCTTTAGTGTTATTGTTTTACCAAAATTATTTTATACATTTATCGTTATAGCAATTGCGCAGTTGGTTGATAATTTCTTTAGTCAGCCTTTTATTTTTTCGAAAAGTGTAAAATCACATCCATTAGAGATTTTCTTAATTATAATAATTGCAGGTCTACTCTTTGGAGTTGTTGGTATGATTGTCGCAGTTCCTTTCTACACGGCCATAAAGGTGATTCTTAAAGAATTTTTATCAGATAATAAAATGGTAAAAAAATTAACGCAAGGCTTATAATCAACGTTTGAATACTGACATTCTAAATAGCGAAATTCAAGAGTTTATTTCTAATAATATTAATACCGAAGTATCCAGTATTCTATTAAAAGGCGCGCACTTTAGCAAGGTTGCTACTAAAGAAATTATTGAACAAATTGAAGCGAAAGTTAAGTGTAAAAAAAAATTACCGACTTGGTTTTCTTCGGAAAAGATATACTACCCAAACAAGTTAAACATAGAACAAACGTCATCTGAAATCACTGCTGAATATAAGTCTAAATTATTTACAGGTAAATCCATATTAGATATTACTGGAGGTTTTGGTGTAGACTGTTTATACTTTTCGAAGCATTTTGAGGAGGTCACACATTGTGAGCTTGATGAGGAATTGTCTGCAATCGTTGCTTATAATTATACTCAACTACAGGTTGAAAACATAAGAACAATTAACTCAAATGGCATAGATTATTTGCTTTCAAAAAAAGATAAGTATGATTGGATTTATATAGATCCCTCCCGAAGACATGAAAGCAAAGGCAAGGTCTTTTTTCTCAAATATTGTTTACCTAATGTTCCTCATCATTTAGAAACTTTATTTAAATACACGACTAATATAGCCATTAAAACAGCTCCCTTATTAGACTTGTCTATAGGAATAAGTGAATTAAAGCATGTTAAGGACATTCATATCATAGCAGTTAAAAATGAAGTAAAGGAGCTTATTTGGATATTAGAAAACGACTTTAAGGGAGAAATCACCATCAAAACCGCTAATATTGTTAATCATACCAAAGAAGTTTTTACTTTTAAATTAAAGAATGAGGCTACACACAACGCCACTTTGAGTAATCCTTTAAAATTTTTATATGAGCCAAATGCTGCTATTCTAAAATCGGGAGCTTTTAATAGTGTTTCAAAGCAATTAAAGATTTCAAAAATACACCAACACTCTCATTTATACACTAGTAATGAACACCTGATATTTCCAGGAAGATCCTTTACTATTGAATCCATAGTGGATTACAGCAAAAAGAATATAAAATCACTTAAAATATCACAAGCTAATATTACAACTAGAAACTTCCCAGAGACTGTTCAAAACTTAAGAAAAAAATATAGTATTAAAGATGGAGGACACACTTACCTTTTCTTTACGACCAATCATCTCGGAGTTAAGTTAGTAATCATTTGCAATAAACTCTAAGACTTATAGGATATCTGGAGATCCAGCAACTAAATAATTATCAGCTCCTAATACCATATCAAAACTCATACATTGATTCATAGTAAAAACAACTTTGTCATCTTGAATACCTGTTGTATTTTTCGAAATGTTAAACACAATGTCATCAGGTGCGAATGTTAAGAAGCCAGAAGAATTTCCAGGGGCTATATTTTCTACCAAATGTAACACGGTACCATCCAATGTTGAAATCTGAAAAGTAATTGCAATGGTTCCACCGTTAGTAACCCTCGCCTGAGGATCTTCATCTGCACAATCGTTTTGTGCATTAGGAGTTTGAAAAAGAAGTTCTTCTTGCTCATTTTCAATTGATTCAATCGAACAATTAAAAAGCATTGATATAACAATTGCAGATGCAATTGCATTTTTAAGTAGGTTTTTCATCGATTTGGGGTTTAATGAAATTCAAGACAAATATAATTTTAATATTGAATAAAACAAATTACTTTATCGATTAAATATACAAAATACTCGGTGAAGTGCGTTTTTTCTAGAAATTACTCGATGAAATACACCTTTCTGTTATTGAAAATCACTGTATTTAGTGACGTTTATAAATTGATATTACTAAAGTCTAAATAAAGAAGCATCCCTTTATATTTAATACGTACTCAAACCTCTGTTTAAAAAGATGATTTTTGTATCAAAGATTTACTCTAGGATTTGGTTTAAGTGTTTCAAAAAGCATATTATTTTTTAAAGTTTTAATAATTTGGATGGTAAATTACTAGTGAAATATTTAGGATACTATCTGTTTTAGAGTGAATAAACGAATTAAACTTTATAATTCAGGAATGGCAGTTCTTACGAGTACTAAAAAGCTGATTGAAGAAGATAAAGCCTCCTCTAGATCTCTGAGAATATAATTAAGAGATGTTGTAAATACTATTGTTACCAAACATTTGAAATGAAAATCGGAACTACCATTTTAATAACATTTATTTTATTAATCGTTGTCGTATTTTCAATAGGTGGAGGACACGGAACTTATTTACCAGCGAAAGTTGTTTATCCATTTACAATGTTAATTGCTATTTTGACAAAAAACGGAATCGGAATATTTCCGATAATAATCGCAATTATACAAATCCTAATATATTCGCTTATTTTAATCAAAAAACCGAAGTGGAAATTCATTATTCTTGGATTTCATATTCTGACCGTTATTATTTGCTTAACCCTTCAATCTGAAATGTTCGATTAATATTATGAAAAACCGAATTTTCAGAACGTTACTATTTTACGGAATTGGATTTGGAATTGCAGGAATCGCTTATGCAATTATTGGAAATGCATATATTCACGCACCTGGAGTTCATCACCTGATTTTATTTTTAACTTTAGTCATTGGAATCATTCGGACTTTGGTAAGTGTCGGAATTTTTTTTTAAAGCAAAAACGGATAAGTTAAAAAGTATAATAATCACAAATAGTCTCATAATATTAACTTGTTTTTTATGTGTGGCTATTCCCATTTATTTAGACTCAAACGAAAAGACATTTATTGAATTTGACTTTGTTCGGACTGAAATTAGAGGAGATACAACGGAATTATATCACAATGACAATCTGATTTTTATTAAAGTAAAAGATTCTATAATAGTAGATTTGAGAAAAAAATAATCCGAATAAAAACGTGTGGTAACACCTTGTACAATTAATTGCTTGGTCACTGCCGACTTACGAACATTCCTGCGGAATATTCTATCTGTGAGTTATTCGCTAAATTAGTTGCTTAACCACGTAACTAACCATATACAACAACGTTGGCATTCATTATGACCACCATAAAAACCTCCACTAAAACTGACTAATTGAAAAATAATTGAATTTTCTTGTCATATTTTCACAACTTTTGTCACTAAGGTTAATAGAGAACAGGAAATAGAAAAAATATAATATGCAAAAACAAGAAGAACAACTATTTAATCAGATTTTGGAAGACAATAAGACCAGTATTTACAGAATATGTCGAATATATGCTGTTTCACCAATTGAACCACAAGATCTTTTCCAAGAAGTAATATTTCACATTTGGAAGTCATATTCAACATTTAAAGGAAAATCTAATATCAGTACCTGGATTTATAAAATTGCACTAAACGTATGCAATCGTTCTAAAATGCAGTTTGAAAGCTTGAACAACAAAACCAAGCGATTAGAATCTATCCAGTTTAAGCTTTCGGAAACTATTCCAGACGAAATTGAAGAGATAAAGTTCAAGGCACTACGTGACTGTATTTCCCTTTTGAATGCAGTTGATGGGTCAATTGTTATTATGCATTTAGACGAACTGCATTATAGAGAAATAGCAGCAATAACGGATTTGACTGAAAATCACATTGCTGTAAAAATGAAAAGAATAAAAAAAATATTATTGGATTGTATAACACCTAAATTAAAATAAAATGGCAAAACAGGAACAAAGAGAAACTTGGCAGGACATAAAAGAAATATGGGGAAATTCATCCTTAGGAGAAAAAATTAATTTTCAATTTTCAACTTTAATTGAAGAATTAAAGGCTAATACGAGTCAATGGGAAAAAGATACCATAAAATCCGATATGACTAAATTGAAATCGTCTTGGGAACAATATAAAGGAAATGTGAGCCAATGGGAAAAAGACTCAATATCTAAAGATGTATCCAAAATATCTCAATTATTAAAAAAGTTTCTTAAAAAATTAAAAAGAAAAAAATAGTAACAATTATGAAAAAAATTATATCAATTAGCTTATTTGTTTTGATTACAAACATAATATTTGCACAAACTGAAAAACCTACATACAAAGTCGTTGTAGATACCTTTGAAAAAAACTACAATACTAACAATTTTGAAGTTATTTTCTCTATATTTTCAAGCGATATGAAAGTAGCAGTGCCCTTAAATAAATTAACACCCTATTTAACCAATTTGAAAAAACAAGCTGGAAACATAACAAAAAGAGAATTTGTAAGTTATAAAAACGAGAGTGTTGCGG
>JBNMNO010000104.1:0-8505 GCA_051275695.1 Mariniflexile sp. | reverse complement strand
GTTAATAAGTCTACTGGTTCACTGTTTTCAAATAACTGAAATATAGCTTGAAAAATGTGTTGATGTGCTTCTTTATAAAAAGCATCAGGGCTTAAAATATCAATAACTTCATCAACTCCTTTTTTATCAATCATCATCGCCCCAAGAACAACCTCCTCTAAATCAAGTGCTTGCGGTGGTATTTTTCCTTTCTCAAGGCTGATTAATGTGCTTTTATCAACTTTATATCCTCTTATTTGATCGGGTTGTTTCATATCTACGAAAGTAACTAAAAAGAACTTATTTTTTGTGAAAAAACAAATTATGATTGTTCACTAGTCATTAACAATTAAACTGTTAATAACTTAAAAATATTGTCAATAACACAAAAAAAATCTGAAGTTTTAAGCTTCAGATTTTACTTTGATATGATTTTTAAAGAGTTAGTCTTTGTATACACCCATGTTAGAATATTTATCCATACGTTTTGCTACTAAATCTTTTGGTGATAAGTTTTTAAGTCCCTCATATGATTTTACAATAGCATTACTGACAGATATAAATGTCTTCTCTCTATCTCTGTGAGCGCCTCCAATGGGTTCTTTTATAATTTCATCAACAAGCTTTAATTTTTTCATGTCTATAGCTGTTAATTTTAAAGCTCGAGCTGCTTGCTCCTTATATTCCCAACTACGCCATAAAATGGATGAACACGATTCTGGTGAAATAACAGAGTACCAAGTATTTTCAAGCATTAAAACAATATCGCCAACACCTATTCCTAAAGCACCACCAGATGCGCCTTCACCTACAACAACTGTTATAATTGGCACTTTTAATCTGGTCATCTCCAAGATATTTCTAGCAATAGCTTCACCTTGTCCACGCTCCTCTGCTTCCAAACCGGGATAGGCTCCAGGTGTATCCAAAAGTGTTACTACAGGAATACCAAATTTTTCGGCAGATTTCATTAATCGAAGCGCTTTTCTATACCCTTCTGGGTTTGCCATTCCAAAATTTCGGTATTGCCTTGTTTTGGTATTATAACCTTTTTGTTGGCCAATAAACATAAAACTTTGGTCGCCAATTTTACCTAAACCACCTATCATGGCTTTATCATCTTTAAAGTTTCTGTCACCATGAAGTTCTAAAAACGTATCGCCACAAATGGCTCTAATATGATCTAAAGTATAGGGCCTATTTGGATGGCGAGACAACTGAACTCGTTGCCACGGTGTTAGGCCTTTATTAATCTCTTTTTGAGTAGCGATTAATTTTTTTTCAATATTCGAACATGTTTCTGTAACATCTATATCACTTTCTGCACCAATAACTTTACATTTTTGTAATTGGTCTTCAAGTTCTTTTATAGGGAGTTCAAATTCTAAATATTCCATAAGAATTCTGTTTTTGGCTGTTAGTCTAGGTTAGCGTACAAATATAAAAACTTTAATTTTGATATTCAGCTAAGAACGTTTTCTTTTTAAAAATCTTAAATTTTTCAAAACGGCATTTACTAAAACCGTGGAAATTATAACAATAGCCCCATAATAAAAAGATGAGCTCATATTTTCTTTTTCAGGAAATAAAATTACTGCCATAAAAATACCATAAATAGGTTCAAGATTATAACTTAAAACCACGGTATATGGGCTAATAACTTTCATAACATGCACTGCAGCAATAAAGGCATAAGCGGTACAAATGGAGGCCAAAATAAAGAGGTAACCAAAATCTGAAAAACTTAATTTAAAGAAATCTACTGAAAACCCTTCACCAAAAATTAAAATATAAATTGAAATAAATACAACACCGCTTAAAAATTCGTAAAACGAAATAGCTGTAGCCGAATGTTCCTTTAAAAACTTACCATTAAGAACCGCAAAGAGCGATGAAAAAAAAGCGGATGAAATGCCCAAAATAATGCCAGTAAGATATTTTATTTCACTTTGAGTAATTATAAAAACACCAAATATGACAATAATTCCGAATAAAATTTCGTACCAAATAATACCCCGTTTATATATAAAAGGTTCTAATAATGAAGCAAAAAAAGCCCCACATGAAAACATAGCTAATGTTATAGATATATTAGATTCATCGATAGCTCCAAAAAAGGTAATCCAATGTAAAGCTATTATAATGCCCGCAACAGAAAGCCTTACTATTGATTTAGGTCTAATAGAAATATTAATTTTAGCAATCCTTATATAAATAAACATTAAAATAGCTGCTATTACCATTCTAAACCAAACCAAAGGAATTGCCGTAATTGTAATGACTTCGCCCAAAATAGCCGTAAAGCCAGCTATAAAAACTAAAAAATGAAGATGTAAATAATTTTTGATTTTAACGTTTAGCATTATGCAACAGATAAGCAGCTAAAATACCAAAAATGACATTAGGAAACCAAACAGCTATTAATGGAGGAAAGTCTGATTGCTCTGCCATAACCCCGAAGATTTTATCGAAGAACACGAAAACCATAGCAATACATATACCTACTGCCAAATTTACCCCCATACCACCACGACGCTTTTTAGAGGAAACTGCCACGGCTATAATGGTTAAAATAAATACAGAAACCGGCAAACTCCATTTTCTATACAAAACCAATTTAAAACGTCCAACATTTGATGATCCTTGAGCCTCTTCTTTTGCAATAAATCGTTTTAAATCGCCGTACATTTTAGTTTCAGCTGCATAAATAACCGGAATCAAATCATCTACATCAAAAGCAAAAAGTGTGTCTTTTGACTCAATAATTTCAAGTTCATCTTTACGTTCCCCAACGGTTCGTTTAACATAATTTGTTAATCTATACGTTGTATCCTCTTCTATATATTTTATGTTACTAGCAGAAATTTTATATTCAAGTTTATTCTGGTTAAAATGCTCTAATGAAAAATGATATCCCGTTTTATTTGCCACATCAAAACTACTTACATAAATAATTTCGTTCGGATTAATTTGCTTAAACACATTCAAATTTGTGTCTTCAAAGGCGTTTTTACCTTTTTTTAAATATTTATAGGTAAAATCATTAAAACCCTCGCTGGCCTTGGGAGCTAAAAATAAACCTAAAATAATAGCCAATGCACCGACTATCGTAGCGCCAATCATATAAGGCCTTAGAAACCTAGAAAAAGAAACACCCGAACTTAAAAAGGCAATAACCTCTGTATTGTTGGCTAATTTGGAAGTAAACCATATTACAGATAAAAATAAAAACAGAGGAAAAAGTAAATGTGCAAAATAGATTGTGAAATCATAAAAATAGATAAGCACTTCGCCCATTGGGACTTCATTTTCAAGAATTCTACCAATTTTTTCGGCAAGATGCACCGTTATTCCTATTGGAATGAACAGCAACAACATCATGGAAAATGTGAACAAATAGCGCTTTAATATGTACCAATCTAGTATCTTCATTTAATAACTACAAACGATTATCCAACTGTTTCACCATTTGGTCTTTCCAAGTTTTAAAATCTCCTGCTAATATATGTTTTCTTGCTTCACGAACCAACCATAAATAAAATCCTAAATTATGAATAGTTGCTATTTGTTTTCCTAACAATTCATTAACAGTAAATAAATGTCTTAAATAAGCTTTAGAATATTCGGTATCAACAAATGTAATCGCCATGTCGTCGATAGGAGAAAAATCTGATGCCCACTTTTTGTTTTTAATATTTATAGTTCCGTAGGCTGTAAAAAGCATTCCATTTCTAGCATTTCTGGTTGGCATCACACAATCAAACATATCAATACCTAACGCTATATTTTCCAAAATATTGATTGGTGTACCTACTCCCATTAAATATCGAGGTTTATCTTCTGGTAAAATAGCACAAACCACATCAGTCATGGCATACATTTCTTCTGCAGGTTCGCCAACAGAAAGACCACCAATGGCATTTCCAACTGCACCCGAATTCGCTATATATTCAGCAGATTGCTTACGTAAATCTTTATACGTACTCCCTTGAACAATAGGAAAAAAAGCTTGGTTATAATCGTACTTTAATGGTGTTTTTTCCAAATGACTAATACATCTATCTAACCAGCGATGCGTCATGTGCATCGAGCGTTTTGCATAGTTATAATCGCAAGGGTACGGTGTACATTCATCAAACGCCATAATAATATCGGCACCAATAATACGCTGAATTTCCATCACATTTTCCGGGGTAAATGTATGATAACTCCCGTCTATATGCGATTTAAACTTAACACCTTCCTCTTTAATTTTTCTATTAGCCGATAACGAATACACTTGATACCCTCCAGAGTCTGTTAATATATTTCTATCCCAATTCATGAATTTATGGAGTCCCCCCGCTTGTTCAATAATATGTGTTTGAGGGCGTAAATATAAATGATAAGTATTCCCAAGAATAACATCTGGGTTTATTTCGTCTTTTAATTCGCGCTGATGCACCCCTTTTACTGTTCCAACAGTACCAACCGGCATAAAAATAGGAGTTTCAATTACTCCATGATCGGTTATTATTTTACCTGCTCTGGCGTTACTTTGAGGATCTTTAGCATTTAATTCAAACTTCATCTGATATTTTTATTGCTATTTAAGTCTGCTGTAATTGATATAAAATAGCACTTAAGTCGGCAAAGATAAATAACTGAAAAATGATAATGATTGTAATGAAAAGAAAATAATTTTCGTTTGGCAACGTTTTTGATATTACAAATCAAATCTTAAAACGAATATTATGACAAGTTCAAAAAACAATCACAAATGCGTATTTTTTATTTTATTTTTTATTATCCTAATCCCTACCGATATTATAGCACAAACTGCTACAGGCATTGGCTTTAAAGCTGGTTTAAATTACAATGCTAATGGCGACTATTTTGAATCCATTAGCACCAATGCACAACATCCAGATAGAAACGTTGGGTATCATTTTGGTTTGTTTGGGAAAATTGGAAACAAAATATATTTTAAACCTGAATTAGTATATACCAGCACAAAAAGCGATTATAACGACAATAGTTTTAAGATGCAAAAACTTGATGCGCCTCTATTAGTTGGATTAAAAGTATTGGGTCCAATAAGTGTTTTTGGTGGCCCAGCACTACAATACATTTTGGATACTGAATTTGATACTATTTCTATAAATGATGTTGAAAATGATTTTTCGGTGGGATTGAACTTTGGAATAGGGCTTAACTTCAAAAAAGTTGGTATTGACCTAAGATACGAACGTGGTTTTAGTGATAACGAAGCTACATTTTTAGGCAATAACGGCATGGGCACCAGCAGATTGGATACGCGACCAGAGCAACTTATTTTGAGTTTGTCACTGATTTTATAATTTATTTTCAAAAGTTTCTAAAAGCAAAAAACCTCGCAGTTACGAGGTTTTTTGCTTTTGTAAATATTATTTAACTCTTTTTTATCTTATCAGTGATATCTAAATAATTTGGAATGCCATTTCCGTTTGAATCATCATTGGTTGGGTCTCCATCATTATTAATATCTTCATTAATAGTCAAAATTCCGTCATTATCATCATCCGGATCTGCAAAATTTGGAGTTCCGTCTCCATCAGTATCATCATCAGTAGTATCTGTTAAATCTTGAAAATTCACAATAAATTCACCATCGCCATTTAAATCTTCTAAATAGGAAGGTACACCATCATTATCATGGTCGTTTTGAAATGCTTGTAACAACTCAAATTTAAATATTATAGGAGAATATGCAGTAATTCCAGGGGTACTACTTGAAAAATATGCTAATCCAGAAGGTAAAAACATAACTCCTAATCCATTATTTATAAAATTTACAGTACCGTCGCTATTATCAATAAAAGATTCCGAAGTGTTGAAATCTGGCAGTGCCTTTCTCCATCCTGGAATTAATGATATTAAATCGAATACTACTGGAGTCACTGAGTTATCAAACACCTCATCTTGTAACGTAAAACCTTCATAATTTACGCGCACATTATCTGAAAATGCTGGTGAATCACTCCCGCCTCCTTGGTTTAATTTAAGAACATAAAACTCATAATCTGTATTTTCATAAACAATAGATTTTTTTTCAACTGCATTTTCAAGCAATGTATTTCCATCAGGAACCGTTGCTCCCACTAAAATTTTTGTTATTACTAAATCCGAAATACCCGGATCTGGGTTGGAAATTCCAAATGCACTTGAATTGTAATAATGTGTTTCTAAATATTTATTTAAAGAATCCATATCTGCCAATTGTTGTTCTGCTCTGTCTCTTAATTCAACAGCTTGAATTGCTGTTTCGTCATCTTTTTTACAGGATACAAAACCAACAGTTAAGCATAAAATGTATAAACTAATTTTTCTTAAATACATGTGATTATTAAATTTTTAAAAAGTGCAAATGTAAATTCTTTTTTTGATTTGATTTAAACCTAAAGAATGTTCAATATTCCTTATTTTTGAGCCGCAAGATACAATTTTAATATAATTTTGCATAACAACATTAACGTAGTTTTTAGAATAATTGTATGCGCATAGACAAGTATTTATGGTGTGTTAGATACTATAAAACCAGAACACTAGCAACAACAGCTTGTAAAAAAGGCCAGGTACGTGTTAATCAAGAAATTGTTAAACCCAGCAGAGAGGTGTATCCACAAGATATTATTGAGTTAAGAAAGGACCAAATAAAGTACAAACTTGCAGTTAATGACATACCCGCAAGCAGAGTTGGCGCCAAATTAGTTGATATATATAGAACGGACACAACCCCTAAAGAACAGTTTGAAGCGCAAGAACTTTTAAAATACTCTAAAGATTATTACAGAAAAAAAGGGGGTGGCAGACCAACTAAAAAAGACAGAAGAGATATTGATGGGTTTACCGATGAAACGTCCACAAGTCAAACTGATAGCGATGGTCTTAATGGCAGTATAGAATGATTATTCTATCTGACCCTTGAAAAAAATATTATAAACAGATAAAAATGAGTAATTTTATACTTTAATATAAGACAATAGGAATATGAATGTTACAAATAATGTGATATTAAACCACAACGAAATAAATCATAAAATAAGACGCATTGCTTTTCAGATTTACGAAAATAATGTCAATGAAAAGGAAGTTATTTTAGCTGGAATTGATAGTAACGGTTATATTTTTGCCAAAAAACTAAAAACCGTACTTCAAAAAATATCTGATATACACCCTATTCTTTGTAAAGTAAGTATTGACAAAAAAAATCCTCATTACCCTATAAAAACATCTATTTCCGCCGAAGATTATAAAAACAAGTCATTAATATTAGTTGATGATGTATTAAATTCAGGTACTACATTAATTTATGGTGTTAAACACTTTTTAGATGTACCTTTAAAACAGTTTAAAACAGCCGTTTTGGTTAATAGAAATCATAAAAAATATCCAGTTAAAGCAGATTTTAAAGGTATCTCGTTATCAACATCTTTACACGAACATGTAATTGTTGTTTTAGATGGCAAAAAATTTGAAGTTGTTTTAGAATAGCTTAAAAACCAATTCTTTAATAATATCTTTTGTCAATTTCTTATCGGTTGCTACCGTTACATGTGCCAAATTATAAAATTGAGAACGTTCAAAAAGATGCTTTCCAATAAATTCTTTTAATAAATCGTCCGTTTCAATATGAGCAATTAATGGCCGTTTACTTTTTTCATTTATTAATCTTGCCATTAAAGTAGGTATAGAAGCTTTTAAATAAACGCTTTTGACGTTCTTGGTGTTTAAAATTACATCCATATTTTGGCTATAACAAGGTGTGCCTCCTCCTAAAGATAGCACCAAGTTATTAGAAGCACTTAAAAGTTCTTTTAAATAGTGCGTTTCCATCTTTCTAAAATAGATTTCCCCCTTTAATTTAAACATATTACTTACAGTTGATTTCTCTTCTTTTTCGATATAATCATCCAAATCAATAAACTCATAATTTAATTTATCTGCCAAAATATTACCTAAAGTCGACTTACCAGAAGCCATATACCCAATTAAAACTACAATCATTTTTCTCTTATAAATTGATTATTAAAAACATACACAATAACACTGTAAAAAAACGAAAAATTCTTCTAAAAAAGTGTTGTTTTATTAATTAAACAATTTATATTTGCACCCTCGTAACGGAGAAAGAAGACTTGGTAGCTCAGCTGGTAGAGCATTTCACTTTTAATGAAAGGGTCCTGGGTTCGAATCCCAGCCAGGTCACAAGAAAAAGTTAAGCATAATTGCTTAACTTTTTCTATTTTTACAAGGTTCAATTATGCGCACGTGGCGGAATTGGTAGACGCGCCAGCTTGAGGGGCTGGTATTCGCTTAGAATGTGGAAGTTCGAATCTTCTCGTGCGCACTTTTCTTGGTTAAATAGTTTGAAAAAAAACTTTTTTTTTATTTATTCACTTAAAACGTATATTTTTGTTTAACGTAATTTATTAATTAATGGACAAAATTAAAGTTAATTTTAGCATAAAAGATCTCGAAAACCTTACGGGTATAAAAGCACACACT
>JBNMNO010000103.1:0-8521 GCA_051275695.1 Mariniflexile sp. | reverse complement strand
AACCGAAAAAAGAATCAAACAAGTAGAATTATCAATCAATAACAGACCCATTAGAAAATTCAATTATCTTAGTCCGATTGAAAAACTAAATAATAAGTTTGTTGCACTTATGAGTTGAACACAGCAAGTTTAAAACAATTCATTTAAAACCTTAGCTAATCGTATACCAGCGATTTGAAGTTGTGATCTTAGAGTTCCCATATATTTATACGAGTATTTATAACGTAAATTATCACCTTGTTTAACCGAGGCATAAACGTCATTGGTTAGTTTGTGTGTTTCATTTACCCAATCAATAACGGTTCCTTTTTGAATGTTTATTACTTGTTCTTTGGTTAAGTAGTTGGTGTTTATTGCTAATTCAGAATAGCTCATGCCATAACCCTCAATCATTTTACTATCCCAAACACTATGTAAATTCGTGTCATTATAGAACCATTGGAGTTTAAAATTATTCCCACCTTTATCTTCAAGAAGACCAACATGCATAGGTTGGTGTAAATCACCAACTAAATGAATGAGTAATTTTAAATAAAAGGCTTTATCATCATCTGATGTATTTTTGTCTTTTATAATAGTTTCACAAAAAGAAATCCCACTAACTAAATCACCTTCAGGGTTCATTTTTGACGGATCATAAATGGCATCTAAAGGCATATTAATAAAATGCCAAGTATAGAATTTATTATACCTTTCATCAGATTTAATTTCGTCGGCAAACGTTGATACAAAGGCTAAAGATTCTCTATGAAGCAACCTTTTAATTGCGCGTTTAGTTTTAGATTTTAGATAAGTGTTAGCAATTTCTCCAACGGCCCTATGTCCTGTTGCTCCCCATTTAGGTTCTGCAATCAATTGGAAAGAAATTAGGGTACTAAATAGCACCGTAAACAAAAGTTTAGTTTTCATATAGTGGGGATTTTTTCTTTAATTAATACTGCAGACTACGACTCAAAACTACTTTTTGTTTCGCTTATTATAATTCTTATCGCCACGAGTTTTTGGTTTACTATATTTTGCAGCAATTTTGAATTTATAGGATCCGCCTAAATTTTCTTTAGAATTTTTTTCAGATTTTTCATGAAATGCAGGCCCTGGAGCGTCTGCATCAGTTCTTTTTATGGGGTTGTAATGTTCTTTTATTTGAGGACGCTCTTCTTCAATTAATTCTGTAGAAATTTCAACATGGTCAGGAAAATCTATTAAAGGAATGCTCATTTTCATTAATGCTTCAATCTGCTCAATAAATTCTTGTTCATTTTCAGTTGAAAACACAATGGCTTTCCCCTGGCGTTCTGCACGACCCGTTCTACCAATACGATGCATGTAGTTTTCTGCGTATTCAGGGGTGTCAAAGTTTATAACATGCGATATATTGTCAATATCCAAACCACGCGCCATAACATCGGTAGCTACCAAAATTCGGTTTACTCCATTTCTAAATTGCTCAATACTACGTAGTCTGTAATTTTGTGTTTTATTGGAATGAATCACACATAATTCTTCATGAAAAACTTCATCTAATTTTTCAAATAAGCGGTCAGCCATTTTTTTCTGAGCCACAAATATTAAAACCTTGTTGAAGCTTTCAGTATCACTCAACAAGTGATTTAGTAAATTAACCTTGGTATAGAAGTTAGTAACATTATAACGAGATTGTGCGATATTCTCAAGTGGTGTACCCGAAACCGCTATAGAAACGCGTTCCGGACTTTTAAAGAAATCATTAATCAAGACATCCACATCTTGCGTCATGGTTGCCGAAAACATGATGTTTTGTCGTTTCTCTGGAAGTATATCGAAAATATTAATAAGTTGGTGTCTAAACCCTAAATCGAGCATCACATCCACTTCATCAATTACCAACTTCTGTATCGATTTTAGTTGTAAGACCCTACTTAAAGCCAAATCGTAAAATCGCCCAGGTGTTGCCACTAAAATGTCTAACCCTGCAGCGATGGCTTGTTTTTGAGTATTAATATTTGTGCCTCCATACACTCCAAGTACGCGCGTATTGATATATTTCGCCAGTTTTTCAATTTCTTCAACTACCTGTACAACAAGCTCCCGTGTAGGTACTAAAATTAAAATACGAGGTGTCTCCTGTGTTGAAAATTTTAAATTTTTTAAAATAGGTAGCATATAGGCAAACGTTTTACCGGTACCTGTTTGTGCTATACCAACCATATCGGTTCCAGAGCTCACCACATTGAAAGCTTCTGCTTGAATGGGTGTAGGAGCTGCAAATCCTAAATCGTTTAAGGCGTTATATAATGGGGTATTTAAATTTAATTCTTCGAAATGAGCCATAAAAATATGATGTTGTCTCCTAATATTGTGGCGAATTGCATGTGTTCTATATAATCAATAAGAACCATCAAATGAACTCACTACAGCGATTTGGACGGCAAAGTTAAGCCTTTTATTCTATTTAGACTAAATGACTGTTGTGTATTTCAATACTATAGCTTGCTTTAAACGTATCGCCCACATTCAATTTTAATATGCCTTCTTTAGTTTTAAAGTCTTGATTGGTAGCTTCGTTATCAGCAATTCCCAGCCAAGGTTCTATACAAACATAGTTGCCCGTAGGTTTTGCCCAAATACCTAAATAAGGAAAATCATTGTAACTTACAGTAAGAATAGCACCATGTAATTTGCTTTTTAAAGCCACTTTTTTAGACTTCAAATCTTTAAAAATAAGGGCGTCTTCATTAAACAAATCGTGTGCTAGCGGTAGCTCATCAGAATTATTAAAAAGGGGTTTTGTTTTGGATGAAATAAGTCCGTTTTCCATATTAATAAGATGCGTTTTCGAATTTTCTGCATATTCAAATTCTAAAAAGTAATCGTCATAATTTTCATTTTCAAACACAGGACATTTAAAAGCGGGGTGTCCACCTACAGAAAAATACATAGTTTTATCATCCCTATTTTTTACGGTGTGAAGCACCTCAATAGTGTTATTATTGAGTTTGTAAGTCATGTAAAACTCAAATTTAAATGGATATACTTTTAAAGAATCTTCGTTGTATGCCAACTTAAAAGTTAAACTATTCGATGATTGTTCGTGCAATACAACCGCATCATTGTTTCTAACAAAACCATGTTTGGGTAATTTATAGATTTGATTTTCATATGAATAGATATCGTTTTTTAATGCGCCAATAATAGGAAACAGGTTAGGGGCATAACTTCCCCAAACATCGGGGTTGGCATTCCACATAAATTCAGTGTCATTTTTTACTGAAGTAATTTTGCATAACTCAGCACCTGTTTTTTTAACAGCAATTTTAAGTTGATTGTTTTCTAAAGTGAACATATAGCGTGATATTTAAACTAAAGTACAAAACTTGTAATTTTTTAAGTATTCTAACTAACTTTACATCTTAATTTTTTTTGTTGAGAACTACCTTTAGCCATAAAGTACAAAACCCGGAAGAATTTAAGCACCAATTATTAATTTGGAGTCAGCAATTTGATGATGTCGTTTGGTTAGATTCTAACAACTATGAGCAAAACTATTCGAACTACGATGCCGTTTTAGCGGTTGATGCGTTAACTAGTATTAAAACCGATTATCACGATGCGTTTGCCCAATTAAAGGACTACCAAACTCAAACAAAAGACTGGATTTTTGGTTACTTAACTTACGATTTGAAAAATGCGGTAGAGAATTTAAACTCTGATAATTTTGATGGATTAGAATTTCCAGATTTGTATTTTTTTCAACCTAAAAAATTATTTTTTTTTAAAGGAAATCAAATTGAAATCCAGTATCTAAAAATGGTAGATGTTGAGTTTGAAAGTGATTTAAAAAACATTCGTCACTGCGAGGAGGTACGACGTAGCAATCTGTCAAAGGATATTAAAATTAAACTTCGCATTCACAAAGATGAGTATTTCGAAAAAATAAACAACATGCTCGCTCACATACACCGTGGTGATATTTATGAAGCCAATTTTTGTCAGGAATTTTACGCTGAAAATACAGAAATAAATCCTTTAGAAACTTATAATAAACTCAACAGTATTTCAAACCCACCGTTTGCAACCTTTTTAAAATGTAACGATAAATATTTATTGTCGGCTTCACCAGAACGCTTTTTAAAAAAGGTAGGTAATATTTTAATTTCTCAGCCCATTAAGGGAACAGCCAAAAGGTCTTTAGATATTAAAGAAGATAAAAAATTAAAAGAAGAATTATTACAAAACGAAAAGGAACGTAGTGAAAATATTATGATAGTTGATTTGGTACGCAACGATTTATCTAAAACTGCACTTAAAGGCACTGTTGAAGTTGAAGAATTATGCAAAATTTATTCTTTCGATCAAGTGCATCAAATGATTTCGACGGTGAAGTCTAAAGTTGAAGGCGCTACCCATCCAATTGACATTATTAAAAGTACGTTTCCAATGGGAAGTATGACGGGTGCACCAAAAATTTCAGCAATGAAAATTATTGAAGCCCTTGAAGAAACTAAACGTGGGCTCTATTCGGGAGCCGTTGGGTACATTTCACCAACGGGCGATTTTGATTTTAATGTGGTGATTCGTAGTATTTTATACAATGAAACTAAAAAATACGTATCCTATTCAGTTGGTGGAGCCATTACTTCAAAAAGTGACCCACTTAAAGAATACGAAGAGTGCTTGGTTAAAGCTAAGGCAATGCGTCAGGTTTTAGAAGATTACTCTATGTGATTGCTAAAATTCTTTTTTATTTCATTAAATATTTGAACAATCCGTTTTATTTCAATAGTTTTTATTTTTGAAATCTCTTCAAAACTTAGTTTCCCAAAAACATATAAATCCACAATGTTTGAGACATTTAAAGGTAACCAGCTGTATAAATTTCCTAATGCTTTTTTTGAATTATTTGAAGATATGTTGTTTATTTCAAAAGCATTAAGTAGAGATTTTTTATTATCTTCATATAAGAACAGACGTTTTTGATGCCCATTTTGTTGGTATGAAATATCATCCAAATCTTCATTCATAACATAATCAAAACCATCATCAATCGTGTATTTTTCTTCAAGAGCAGCCAATTCTTCATTTAAAATTGTATTAGTACTAATGGTGTTTTTGTGAAAGGCTTCTTTCTTAAAAATCAAATCCAAATCGGCAACAACGTATTTAAAAAGTTTTAATTTTAAAGTATTGGCCTTTATATCCATATCATATCCTTTTTCATAAAATTCAGCAATGCTTTCGTCAATAATGCCATTTGAAGAATACATGTTTTTTGGTATAACACCTGTAGATTCGGCTATATAAAGGCGATGTTTTACATAAGGATGCAATTGTTGTGACGTAGAAACCACTTTTTTTTCAAAAGCGGTTTGAGCTGCTTTCTCGTTTAGTTTTTCTATGGAACCCATAATTCTTGTATTAAATATGTTTTTTAAAGTTACTGAATTTTAGAGAATTTAGCATGATTAAAGTCATTTTTAAATAAATACTTAGTATGTATTTGAATTCGCAAAGTTGTATATTTGAACGATGTTGAATCAACTGCAAGAACATATAAATTCAAAGCTTTCCTTTTTGAAAAATAGTAAATTGTTAATTGCTATTTCAGGTGGAATGGATAGTGTGGTTTTAACTCATTTATGCTATAACATGGGTTTGAATATTGCTTTAGCACATTGTAATTTTAATTTACGTGGTAAGGAAAGTGATGCCGACGAAGATTTTGTTTTACAACTCGCAGAAGATTTAGATTTAGAAGTTTTTGTTGAAAGTTTTGAGACAAAAACGTTTGCAGATGATGAAAAACTTAGCGTTCAAATGGCTGCACGGGCATTGCGATACCGTTGGTTTTTAGAACTGGCAGAACAGCTTAAGTTTGATTATATTTTAACAGCACACCATGTCGACGATAATCTCGAAACCTTCCTTATAAACCTGGCAAGAGGGACTGGTATAGACGGTTTGTTGGGTATTCCAGAGGTAAATGATAATGTTGTTAGACCCTTATTGCCTTATTCAAGAGAGGACATTGAAAGTTATGCAAAAGAGCATAAATTAGAATGGCAAGAAGATAGTAGTAATGCATCCAATAAATATTTGCGGAATAAATTACGTCATGACGTAATTCCAATGTTAAAAGAAATCAATCCTCATTTTTTGCAAAACTTCTCTAAAACGCAAGGGTTTTTAAAGGATTCTAAATCTATTGTTGAAGATAAAATAACAGATGTCTCTCATAATGTAGTCAAGACGATTGATGAATACACCATGTCTCTAAATATTAATGAAATTAAGATGTTAAGCCATCCTAAAGCATATTTGTATGAACTTTTGAAAGATTTCGGCTTTACAGAATGGCAGGATGTATTGAATTTGTTAGATGCACAGTCTGGTAAGTATGTGCAAACAAGTTCGCATCGATTAATAAAAAACAGAGCGTGTTTATTGTTAAGTACAATCCATGCAGATGGTAATCAAAGTATTTATATTTCAGAAACTGATGAGATAGTTGACACGCTTTTTGGAGTTTTGCTAGTTGATGAAGTTGAAGCCGTATTAGAAACTCAGAAAAACATAATTTATGTTGATAAGGATTTATTGAAATTTCCATTATCAATTAGAAAAAGGGAAAAAGGGGATGTGGTTTATCCACTTGGGATGACAGGAAAAAAGAAATTGAGTAAATATTTTAAAGATGAAAAATTCTCGTTGTTAGATAAAGAAAATGCGTGGTTACTTTGTTCTGATGATGCTATTGTTTGGGTTATAAATAATAGAGCCGACAACCGATTTCGTGTAACCGAAAGCACTAAACATGTCTTAAAGATAGAAATTAATTAAATGACGATTCAAGGCCAAATAGTAGATATTCAAAGCAAACGCATTTTTAAAGGAGAGATAACCATTGAAAACGGCAAAATAGTCTCCATTATTGAGAAGAATCACGCTATTGAAAACTATATCCTTCCTGGTTTTGTGGACGCTCATATTCATATAGAAAGTTCTATGTTGGTTCCTAGTGAATTTGCGCGTTTAGCAGTTACACATGGCACCGTGGCCACCGTTTCCGATCCACACGAAATTGCTAATGTGTTAGGGGTTAAGGGTGTTGAATTTATGATTGAAAACGGTAAAAAAACACCTTTTAAATTTAATTTTGGTGCACCATCCTGTGTGCCAGCAACTACTTTTGAATCGGCAGGAGCTGTTATCGATTCTGAAGCTGTGAAAACGCTTTTAGAGAATCCTGATATCAAGTATTTAACAGAAATGATGAATTACCCGGGCGTGTTGTTTGATGATGCCGAAGTCATGAAAAAAATAGCTTGGGCAAAAAAACACAATAAACCTGTAGATGGACATGCGCCCGGATTAAGAGGTGAACCTATTACTAAATATATCAATGCAGGTATTTCAACCGATCATGAATGTTTTACTTTCGAGGAAGCCTTAGAGAAATTACAAAAAGGCATGAAAATTTTAATTCGTGAAGGGAGTGCTGCCAAAAATTTTGAAGCTTTAGTAGATTTGGTTCCTGAACATTTTGAAAATATGATGTTTTGCAGTGATGATAAACATCCAGACGATTTAATTATAGACCATATTAATAGGCTTTGTGCTCGTGCCGTCGCTAAAGGCATTAATGTTTTTAAGGTGTTACAAATGGCCTGTATAAATCCCGTAAAGCACTATAATTTAGAGGTTGGATTATTACAAGAAGGCGACCTTGCTGATTTTATTGTTGTTCAAGATTTAATACATTTTAAAACGCTCCAAACATATATAAATGGCGCATTGGTTTATAATAAAGGAGAATCTTTAATTAAACCAGTAGCGTTTAAAAATCTAAATAATTTCAATTGTAGCAAAAAAGAGGTTTTAGATTTTAGGTTTGAATCTTCTTCAAAAAAAATTAGAGTTATTGAGGCTTTAGAAGGGCAATTAGTTACTAACGAATTAGTTGAAAAGGCGTTAATTATTGATGGAAATTTAGTTTCAAACATTAAAAATGATGTTTTGAAAATAACGGTTGTTAATAGGTATAGAAACCAAAAACCTGCCATAGCATTTATTAACAATTTCGGTTTAAAAGAAGGTGCCATTGCTTCGTCTGTGGGTCACGATTCGCATAATATTATTGCTGTTGGAGTTTCAGACGAAGCTATTTGTAATGCAGTTAATTTGTTAATTTCCAATAAAGGGGGTATTTGTGCTATTTCTAATTCCGAAGAAAAAATTGTTCCACTTCCAGTTGCTGGAATTATGAGTGATAAAGATGGAAAAACAGTTGGGAAACAGTATGCCGAACTCGATAAAATGGCTAAGCAATTAGGAAGTACTTTGCATGCCCCTTATATGACTTTGTCTTTTATGGCCTTGTTGGTTATTCCATCATTAAAATTAAGTGATAAAGGCCTTTTTAACGGAACCGATTTTGAATTTACATCTTTAGAGTTTGAATGAAGCCTGAGATCAATTTTTTTTAGCAAAGAAACAAAGCTAAAAAAAAACATAAAGTATAATTACTAGCGGAAACAACTGAAAA
>JBNMNO010000102.1:0-8803 GCA_051275695.1 Mariniflexile sp. | reverse complement strand
TATCTTTTTTTTATTATTTTTTTGCCGCCTTTTAACTCCCTTATTATACGTGCTTTACAACCCTGTTTTTTTTAGTCCGACAGTCGTTTTTGGGTATCTCACCCTTGCCCATGGTGGGTTTTATGCCGAAATAGATGCCGCGGAAGTTAAAGCCCGATCGCTTTTAGTGACCAAAATCATCAAAATGTGAAATGATTGATAAACGCTTTTTTTTTAAAATCGGGATGATTTTGTTCTAAAACTATTTGTGGAGACTACTTCATATACATTCAAAACTCAACCGCGTTAGGGATTGGAGTAAAAATCCTTTTTAGGAAGCCCTTTTAAAAGGACATTCTTTTTGTTGATTCCATACCTTATATAAAGAAACTCTAAACATAACCCCTAGCCCCTTCCCAAAAAGATTGTAACCAAAAGCCCGACCCGCCATTTGAGCGGAACGCCCAAAATATATTACAGAAAGAAGTTCCAAACTAGTCCAAAGCGTACTGTGAAATCGCGATACGGATAGTTTGGTGCGGAATAATAATCGTATCCTGTGAAGGATGCATTGAAATGTTCGGCTTTTAAATAGAGCCTGGTTTGACGGATTTTTGCATTTATAAAGAAATCAAGCCTTGGGAAACCGCCATACTCTTCATTATTTTGAACATAAAATTCGGCTAACACTGGGTTGTAAGCATTCATATAATACGCTGTGAAATAATTTAAAGTAACTCCTGTTTGTAAAAACATGGCTTTTTTAAATAAATGCCCTGAGAAATATAAGGTGTTACGGGTGGTGAGTTGCGGAACATTTAATACGCTGTTATCGTCTTGCACATTTTGGTACAACACCGTATTGTTTAATGCAAACTTGCCGAATTTTAATTCGTTCTCTAGTTTAGCTCTTACGTAGGTTATGGTGCTATTGTTTTGAAACGGCCTAACTTGATTACTTGTTTCGTCCGTTTTAAAGTAGACATAATCGTTTACCGTATTAAGATCTACCGTAATATTTACTAAACTTTTGTATTTTAATTGAAATGCCAGTTGCTGCGTTTCGATATTATTAAAGTTATTTTGCCAGTTATAGTCTATATAATTACTTTGATATAATAGAGTGTTATAATTTGGTGCTTTTGAACTGTGATTTACTGATGCGGATGCCAATATTTCATCGTTGAGCTTAAATGTGGCATTTGCTTTTAGGTAATTGCCATCGAAATTTCCGGACACATTGATACCGAGTTCGCCATTTAATTCGAATCCTTTATATTGTTTATGGTATTGACCTCCTGCTGAAAAGATATCGCCTTTTAATCTGTTAATAATTCTGTTTCCGTTTAATTCTACTAACTTGTCGTAACCATAGTTGTAATTGTTATTACTTATATTTAATTGTAAATCGCCCATTATATTATTACTATAATTTAACTGCACTTGGTTAAAAAAGTTTTCGAGGGTTACAAGGTCTTTTAATTGCGAACTATTAAAGGCGCTTCCAAAAATACTATTAGCCGCAGATTGATCGTATTGGAAAAACTTATCTTCAAAAGAAAGGATATGAGCAATACTTAGTTTGTTTTTGGATAGTGAATCACTTTTTCGAATGATATTATAGGTTTGTTCTAAATGGAATCGTTTTCCTTTTAAAACACTTTCGGCATTTTCAAAATTAACTTCTAATATGGAACGGTCTAAAAATTCTGGATCGCCTGTTTCAAAATTTGTGATGTTATCATCTCTCAAACCGCCGTTTTCTTGGTTCAATAAATCTTGAGTTACCATATGGCCTCTAGCCGTATATCGTTTATTTTTTGACTGATAATTTGAAGTAAACCTAAAATTACCACTGCTAGTTAAAATGTGTTGATATTTACCCAATGAACGCAAACCTTTGTAGGCAATTGAAAAATTAAATTGCGGAGAAGTGTTTACCGTAAAAAAAGCGTCTGTTTGTTGCCCTTGCTCGAAAGCTGTTTTAAAATACAATTCGGTAAAAGGTGTTGGAACACGATAATAGTTAACATCCTCAATTTCCATATAATTAAAGTGTCTGGCACGGGCACCAAAACTTGGCATTAAACCGGTGTTTTGAAAATTATAGGTTAAGCTGTTATATGTTTGCCCCAAGTTTGAAAACGGCATTAAGCCAAAATTATCTTTACGCAGGTAGTTGAATTTATATTCTTTTTGGATGGTTAATGTGGTATCGACATACGTACTGTCGTTCTTATAAGATATAATTAAGTAGTCATTTATTTTTGGAAGCTTTTTATTGCCAAGTGAATCTTTAGGCTTTACTACACCTAGCTCTCTACCTAATCGACTTGGCTTCTTAATTTTATCTTGAGCAAAAAGGGTGTTAAACTGGAACATTAAAAAAAACGCACAAAGCACTTTAATTAAGTTTTTATTTTTATTCCCTGTTTTTTTGTCAGATATCATTCGCATGCTTAATGTTTCATTAAATAACGAAAGTTTAGTTAAACTCGTACTTACCTTCCATTTTTCGAAGCAAAAGTAATTATTTGAACGTTAAGTGAAGGTAAATATTTTAAATAAACAAAGCCAGCATAAAACTGCTGGCTTTGTTTTAAATATTGATCATCCTTATTTATTGAATGAACGGAGAATATTTATTTTGAATTAGTCGGTTGCAAACATCTAAATATTAAATTAAATAAACAAGTAAAAGCAATAAAAAAATAAAAAAACATTACTCAAAAACGATTTGATGTTTATTTATTCTCGAAAATAGAGCTATATTGTTGTGGTATTAATAAATTTATTGTGTGTAAATTAATTATTCCGTAATGAAAATTAGTTGAGGCATAGAAAACCAAATCAATAGTAATTAGATGTATTTATCTTTACATAAAATTATAAATTTGTCACTATTATCCATTATATGTTATTGAAAAATCATTCAAATTTTATATTAGAATGTGGTACCGACGAGGCAGGCCGTGGTTGTTTAGCGGGTCCGGTGACCGCTGCAGCCGTAATTCTCTCTGCAAACTTTAAGAATTCGATTTTAAACGATTCCAAACAACTTACAGAACGCAAAAGAGATTTTTTAAAGCCCATTATAGAAACTGAAGCTTTAACTTATGGTGTGGCCCATGTTTTTCAAGAGGAAATAGACCAAATTAATATTTTAAACGCCTCTATTTTGGCCATGCATAAATCTATTACCCAATTAACACTTATACCAGAATTTATAATTGTAGATGGCAACCGTTTTAAGCGCTTTCAAAAAATTCCATATGAAACTATAGTAAAAGGTGATGGCAAATATTTAAGTATTGCAGCGGCTTCGGTACTGGCAAAAACCTACAGAGATGCCTATATGAATACCATTCATGAAGAATTTCCTATGTACAACTGGAAACAAAATAAAGGATACCCAACCAAAGAGCACAGAGATGCCATTAGAAAATATGGTATTACAAAATATCACCGAAAATCATTCAGACTTTTACCCGACCAATTAAAATTAGATATTTAACTAATTACATAACTTGTTTTATACGCTATAAATTGAAAAATATGTAGGTTTGTATAAATTAATTCATTTTATGAGATTCCTTTGTTTTTCCCTCTTGTTAATAGTTTCTTTTAGCTGTTCTAACACCATAACAGATCGTGTTAATCTTATTGATTTTGTTCCTGAAAACGCCTCAATCATTATTAAAACATCTAATCTTGAAGATTTAAAAAGCAGCTTAAATAACAGCGACTTTTTACAGAAATTTTCTAAAATGGGCTCTTATAAAACTTTAGAAAGCAAATTAAATAATTTAGGGCTTCTTAAAGCAGATGGAGACGTACTAATTTGTTTTTCTGCAGACGATAAGGATAGTTTACAATATACTATAATTACAAAATATACTCCGCAGTTATTTAAAACCGATTCTCTTAAAAATTACATGGAAGAGACTTTAACCAACGAAGGTGAAATACTTAAAAAATCCACTTTCAATAATAGCACATTTTATAGTACCGTAATCGACAGTACTTTTTTTGCATCTTCATCCAAAATTATGGTAGATGCTGCCTTTACTAATTCTGAAATGAATGAAGAATTAGTGAAAATTTACAACTCCACAAGTAACGATAAAACCTTTTCTATAATTATTAAAGCAGACACGCCTTTTATAAAATCTTTTTTTATTGGAGACGTTCTTAATTTAAAAACCTTTACCAGTTATATCGCTATAGATACAGATATAAATCAGGATGAAATTTACTTTAATGGCATTACAAAAGCCTCCGATTCCACAAAAAGTGCTATTAATATTTTTAAGAATACGACTCCTCAAGAAAATCAAATTCAAAATATAACACCTTATGATAGTGATGGTTTTATGAGCTTCACTTTTAGCGATTTTAAAACTTTTAAAAGCAATTTAACGGCATTTAATAAAAAAGATTCGATACCTAATAATTTATCAGTTTTTGATAATATTAATGAAGTTGGTATTATTTACCAAGACCAAAAGCGTGCTATTATTTTAAATTCTATAGATGTTATTGCTACCGAAGACGCATTAATTGGTGAACAAACTACTATTGAATCATCCAGAGGAATCGAAATTTTTAGTTTTAGTCAACCTGATTTATTTTCAAAAACATTTTCTCCATTAATCAAGTTTAATAACGCAACAAAATATTGCCAATTAGATACCTTTTTTGTGTTTTCTAATAATTTAGAACTTCTACAAAACATTATTGCCAACTATCAAAATAAAACAACTATAAGTGAAACCGACCCCTTTAAAAAATGCAAAGAAAAGTTAAGTAATGCTTCTTCGTTATTGTTGGTTACTAATCCTGCTTCACTAAAAACAATTTTAAATAAAAATTTCAATAATGATTTAGATGAAACTTTTAGTAATTACTCTATTTCTGCGTTACAATTTATATACGATTCTAACTTTGCTCATATTAATGGCATTATTAAAAAGAGTAAATCTAAAGCGTTGGAAAACTCAATTGCTGAAGAGCTAAACATTAAACTAGCTACTGATATTTTAAACGATCCCAAATTTGTTATTAACCATATAACCAAGGAAAAAGAAATTGTGGTTCAAGATGTAAAAAACAACTTATACCTAATTTCGGGTAAAGGAAAAATTCTTTGGAAAAAGCAACTTCAAGGACCTGTTTTAGGCTCTATTGAACAAATAGACCTCTTTAAAAACGGCAGACTGCAACTAGCCTTTGCTACTCCAAATAAAGTTTATCTCATTGACAGAGACGGAAAAGATGTGGCGCCTTTTCCTGGCAATTTTAATGATGAAATTACCCAACCTTTAGCGGTTTTTGATTATGATAGAAATAAAGATTACAGGTTATTAGTGACTCAGGGTTCTAACATTTTAGTTTACGATAAAAACCTTAAACCCGTAAATGGTTTTAATTTTAAATCTGCTGACAATGCTATAATAAGTCAGCCAAAACATTTTAGAATTAGCAGCAAAGACTATATTGTATTTAAAACCCAAAGTAAATTCTATATTTTGGATAGAACTGGAGACATTAGAGTAACTCCTAAAAAAACAAATACTTACTCTAGCCAGCCTATTTTTTTATATAACAATGCGTTTACAACAACCACTTTAAACGGTAGTTTAATTTCTATTAATACAAATGGCACTGTTTCTACACAAAATTTAAACTTGTCTGAAAAACATAGCATTTTTGCTTCTAGTAAAAGCCTCGTTACCCAAAGTGACAATAAACTTTCAATAAAGAACAACACCGTCGAGCTTGATTATGGCAATTACACCCCTCCCGAACTGTTTTATATAAAAGATAAAATTTATGTATCCATAACCGATTTACAAACACAAAAAGTTTACTTGTATGATAGTCAAGGCAATTTATTATCGGGCTTTCCCGTTTATGGAAATTCGGCTATGGCCTTAGATAATATAGATAAAGATTCTAATTTAGAGTTTGTTGCAAAAGGGGAAAAAAATTCTATTTTATTGTATCAGTTAAACTAGCTGAGGGAAACACATAACGTATTCATATACAAATCAATATGATAAAGTAATTTTTGGAAACCTTGAAATATGCGAAAGTAATTTTTATATTTAAAACTTCTAATAATAAAGTGTTCACTCAAATTAAAACATAACGACAACCAAGTAGCAAGTCCTCGAATCTGGGAACGTTAAAGTGTAATGCTTTGGCGTTCTTTTTTTATGTATTTCTGTTTCTAAATTAGTACTATTGCAGTTATAATAAACAAATCATGATTTCAAGAAAAAACGCCTCCATTTCAAAGTTTATAATTCATAAAGTTGGCAACAAATTCAACGATACTAAAAATGCATTTTCAGAAAAACTAGTCGATTTTGATGAAGCCAGTTACGACCTTATGTTACCTTTTTTATTACGCCCTTTTGGAAGCGTGGTACAAAGCTATCGGTTTAATCATCATGCTAATATTTCTCTGAATGAAATAAACAGCTATAGCGCCCAAATTTTTAATGACGATGATGCCTTTATTGAAGTTTCAAAACATATTGTCACGCATTTGTATGAGCAATCTACCTCGGCAAATATAAAAACAGGCGATGTTTTAATAGTTATGTTTGAGGGGATTGAATTTAGAGAAATAACCACCAATGCCATTGGTGTTTTTAAAATTGAAAACAAAGTAGAATTCTTTCAAACGTATTTAGAAAATAAAAGCTACGATGTACTGGTTCAAAAAGGAATCAGCTCAAAAAAAGTTGATAAAGGCTGTTTAATTTTAAATCAGA
Organism: Mariniflexile sp.; assembly: GCA_051275695.1. Taxonomy (GTDB): domain Bacteria; phylum Bacteroidota; class Bacteroidia; order Flavobacteriales; family Flavobacteriaceae; genus Mariniflexile. The sequence continues at coordinate 2,042 of JBNMNO010000102.1, read as the reverse complement.
GCGATACGGAAGGTCCCATTATTTTAAGTGTAGATAATAACAGTTACGATGCACAATATTGGATAAACCAGTTTTTAAACATTAAGTACGCCGATGATGCCAATAACCACACTAAACAATATATAGAACTCTGCAAAGAATTCTCTACCGAGATTTTAAAAACCACCTACGGAGCACAAGAACAAAACACATTTTTAGCAAAAACTATTGATTTTTTCAAAGAAAACGAAGCGGTAAATGTAGAGCGTTTTAAAGATGAAATTTTTGAAGAAGATAAACATAAATTACTGTTTGATAATTACAAAAAAACTTTTGAAGAAGAACAAAACATAGTTTTAAGAAACCAGTTTGATGTAGCCGAAAGTGTTGTAACCAAAGAAAAGAAAAAGTTTAAAACCGATATTAAACTAGACACCAACATACAAATAAAACTAGATATTGATGCTCCTGAAGCCTCCAGTGAATATTTAGAACGCGGTTATGATGATGAAAAGAAAATGCACTATTATAAAGTGTTTTTTAACGTAGAAAACTAGTTAGATTCAATATAAATTTAGGGTGTTACCCTATTAAATTATAGTAATCAATACAACCTAAATGTTTTATTCTTAACTTTGAGTATGGCAGAAAAAAATGCATTCGATTACGAAAAAGAACTATCAAAACTTCACATTGAATTGGTTCATCTTCAGGAATGGGTAAAAACACAAAAACTAAAAGTTGTTGTCATTTTTGAAGGTAGAGATGCTTCCGGAAAAGGCGGTACTATTAAACGAATCATGGAGCCTCTAAACCCCCGGATTTGTAAAGTGGTGGCTTTAGGCATACCCACCGAAAAAGAAAAATCACAATGGTATTTTCAAAGATACGTGCAGTATTTGCCTGCTGCTGGAGAAATGGTTTTTTTTGATAGAAGCTGGTATAACCGAGCAGGTGTTGAAAAGGTTATGGGTTATTGTACCGAGGAGGAATACCATGAATTTTTACGTTCCTGCCCAGAGTTTGAGCGCATGTTGGTTAGAAGTAACATTATTCTTTTAAAATACTGGTTCTCTGTAAGTGATGAAGAACAGGAAAGACGCTTTAAAAACCGTATTAAAAACCCTGTAAAACGATGGAAATTTAGCCCTATGGATTTAGAATCGCGCTCGCGCTGGTTAGAATACTCAAAGGCAAAGGACACTATGTTTTCGCATACAGACACCAAACAAGTGCCTTGGTATGTGGTTGATGCCGATAATAAGAAAAAAGCACGACTTAATTGTATCCACCACATTTTAAGCCAGACACCCTATAAACATTTGGATTTAACACCTGTTGAACTTCCTGAATTACCAGATTATAAAGCTTATGTGCGCCCACCAATGAATTACCAGACATTTGTGCCTGAAAAGTATTGATTGTACTTTTTATTAAATTTAATTTCAGAATTTGCTACTAGCGGAATAAATAATTTCGATTAATTCCTGAATTAACACCTTAAAACTATTCTTATACGAACCGTTACCATTAATTACTCCTGTAAATCACCTTCTGTATTTGACGGGTTTTGTTTTCAAAACAAATTTAGCCACACCGCCACTCAAGTAGGCTTGATTCCACCACCAACTGCTCAAGTTTTTGAACAGCATTCTCTTGCGTAATTTATAGGTTTTATAATGCTTCATAATTCCTAAATAGGAATTCATACTACTCAAAAATTGCTTTTGTTCCTCTTTCCTCGTAATGACGGTCGGTTTCGTCATTGCGAGGCGTTTTTACGACGTGGCAATCTGTTTATACTTAACGTCATTGCGAGGAGGTACGACGTAGCAATCTGCTTATAATTAACGTCATTGCGAGGAGGTATGACGTGGCAATCTGCTTATACTTAACGTCATTGCGAGGAGGTATGACGTGGCAATCTGCTTATAATTAACGTCATTGCGAGGAGGTACGACGTAGCAATCTGCTTATACTTAACGTCATTGCGAGGAGGTACGACGTAGCAATCTGCTTATACTTAACGTCATTGCGAGGAGGTACGACGTAGCAATCTGCTT